>JAUVKF010000063.1 GCA_030596395.1 Chlorobiota bacterium
GTTTCAAAAAGTGAAAGTAACTTTTTTGGCATGCTTACATCATTTATTGAGTACAACAAACTGCCCAAAGGCCACCTGATACTAACGCCCTATTTAAAGCTTAGTCAGCTTTTCAACCCTAAGAAAAAACACAATTTCAAAACAACCAATATCCGCTTTATCATGGAAAATTCTGGAGCTAAAAAATTTGTTTTATTTGGCGATGACAGTCAGCGGGATATGGAAATATATTCAGAAATTTCACGGGAGTTTCCCGATAGGATATTGAAAATCTACATCAGGCAAACCAAAAGGAAAGTGCTGTTGCACCAAAAAAGAATGTGGGAAAAGCTAAAATCATCTGGAGTTCCTGTTGAATACTTTAAAGCAGATAGTGAAGTGGATGTAGCAAATGAAATAGTAGAATTAAAAAACAGCAGCTCATGAAAATTCTTTTTGTCGTAAACCCGATATCGGGAGGGGTAAATAAAGAACCATTCATTAAAATGGCGAAGTCGCTTTGTGAAAAATACGGAATCGATTACCGCTTTTTTAAAACCACGGGAAAAGAAGATAATAAGCGCCTCGAAGAGGTTTTATCCGATTACCGGCCTGATAAAGTTGCCTCGGTGGGTGGAGATGGAACAACGCTGTTTACGGCTACGGTTTTGTTAAATACACCCATCCCAATGGGAATAATCCCACTGGGTTCGGCCAATGGCATGGCTACCGAACTCTTCGTAAATCCGGTGCCGATAGAGGCACTCAAAGACATCATTATGTCGGAAGTAGTGGCTGGACTTGATATGCTTGTTGTTAATGATGAGTTTTACACAATGCACATTGGCGATGTAGGAATAAATGCCGGTATTATTGATGCCTACTCCAAAGACAAAAACCGCGGCATGGCTACTTATGCCAGGTATTTTATTGAAGAAATGAAACAACTCAAGCCATTTAATTTTAGCATCAATGCAAATGGAAAAACCATTGAAAAAAGCGGTCTGATGGTAGGCGTCTGCAACGCCAGGAAATATGGGACCGGTGTTCCATTAAACCTTAGCGGCAATCCCATGGATGGGAAGTTTGAAATTGTTGTCGTAGAAAAGATCAATGCACAATCGTTGATAAAATCCGGCCTCTCGAAATTTGATGAAAGGTTTCACGATAGCCAGAATGGTTATGTCATTAGTACCGAAGAGGCTGATATTAGTTTTGAACAACCAAGGTTACTTCAACTGGATGGTGAAGTAATGGGTAAGTTCTCCAAACTGAACATAAAAATCCTGAAAGGGGCTGTAAAGCTTATCACCAATTACGATAATACATATTTCGCAGCTATACAGAATAAATGATGGTGAAAAGCAGGCATTTAAATCAAATGATTTGTTGTTTATTAAAATACCAAGGCTTATAAAAACAGATGAACCCTAAAAAACATATCAGTTTCTCATTTTACCTGAAGGTCCTCAGGAATGCGTTTTCAAAGTTCTTCAGTGAGGATATCTTAACACAATCCGCAGCACTGGCATATTACATGGTTTTTGCCTTGCCTTCGATGCTGGTTATCATATTTTGGTTGGCAGATTTATGGTACGAAGATGTACTGGTCAGGGAAGCTGTTTTTGATGAGTTTGGCGAGTTGATGGGTCAGGATGGAGCTAAACAGTTAATGGCCACTCTCGAAAGAATAACATCCATTAAGCCAACAGTGTGGGCAGCTATTATTGGTGTGGGAACTTTACTTTTTATGGCGTCAACCGTTTTCGTCACCATGAAGCAGGCATTGAACAGGATTTTCGAAATAACGATTAAAAGATCACTTAGCCGGGGAATCTTGATGATGCTCTTCGACAGGTTTCTTTCAATTGCTATGTTATGCGTAATAGCTTTAATCCTTACACTATCTATGGTGGTAAGTGCGCTGATTACTGCCTTTAGTGAAATAGTGGAAAAGTGGATGGGTGATTATTCGAACTGGTTACTGCTATTTGGTTTAGTTGTGCTAAACCTCGCAGTTCTTACTCTTTTGTTTGCAATAACCTATAGATACATGCCAGACAGCAGATTGAAATGGAGCGATACCTGGTTTGGCGCCTTATTTACAGCAGTATTATTTATAGTTGGAAAATCATTGATAGCATTTTTTATTGGAAATAGCCAGGTATCTAATTTTTATGATGCTGCAGGCAGTATTCTGGTGTTGATGCTGTGGGTTTATTATACTTCGGCAATTTTCTATTTTGGAGCCATTGTTACACAAAGTCGTGCTGAGCTTTTGAACGAAAACAAAGAACCGGTAAAAAGTGTATGATAAGAACGAGTTTGCGTATTTTTCATTTCAGATAAAAAATTCATTATGAAATATAACTTTATAAGTTTTAGTATAATGCTATTTGTAATTATACTGGCTTCCTGCTCGCATATGCGTTTTAAGAAGCTTGAAAAGATTAACAATAAATATGACTTAAGCACTGAACCAGACCTGATGAATTCTGTGCACACCAATAAAATTGATTCTCTTTATGCATCAGGTACAGATGGCTATTTTAAAGGTGTAAACAATGTTAAAATTTATTACAACTATTTCCTGCAAAATAGAAAAGAAAATGGGGCAATTGTCATTTCATCTGGCAGGACAGAGGCCGCTGTAAAATATAAAGAAGTAATATTTGATTTATTCAATAATGGGTACTCCGTTTACATTCACGATCACAGGGGACAAGGATTGTCTGGTCGGATGGTTGCAGATCATGATATGGGATATATTGACGAATTCGGGTATTACATCAATGACATGAAATATTTTTATGATATTTTTGTAGCTCCCCATAATCACAAAAACATCTACCTTCTAACACATTCAATGGGTGGTGCCATTGGGATGACCTATTTGGAACAATATCCGGATGATTTTGATGCCGCTGCATTCTCTTCACCCATGTTGGGTTTGGTTTTCCCAAGTTGCGAATTGGTTGAATTATTAGAAGGCAAAACACCCAAATATGCATTGGGACAGGAAAACTATGAAGATGGCCTTACCGGTTTTAAAAAAAATCATTTGACAACCTGTAAAACAAGATATCAAAGAATGCTGACGATTTATGAAGAAGTTCCCGAAGCCAGGCTCGGTGGCGCATCATATCAGTGGGTAGATAAATCATGTAAACAGTTTGATATCATATATGATAATATTGCTAACATTAAAACACCACTTATTTTGTTCTCTGCGGAAGACGATAAGATTGTGGCCACCTCAGCACATGATCATTTTATCAAAAAACTAAATGCGACAGGAAAAGAGGCGGGCGCATATTCAATAGAGGATGCACAGCATGAATTATTCATCGAAAAAGATGAATTGAGGATTGAGGTACTCACAAAGGTTCTGGATTTCTACAAGAAACACAAATAATATTGCAATGAACGATACTTTAAAAATTGTCCTGTATTCAAGTGCAGCCGGTCTTCCGATAATTATCGGAGGGTTAATATCAAGTGTTTTTCAGCGAAAAGAAACAAAATATAAATCATCCGTAAATCGTTGGGTAATTGCATTTGGCGGAGGCGCCTTAGCTTCTGCAATCGCATTTGCCCTGGTACCTAAAGCAGTACCTATCTTGTCAACAACTGAGTTGGCCCTTTTCTTCCTGAGTGGAACCATCAGCTTTATGATCATAGATATGCTGATTGCAAGATTGGGAACATCGCTTGCCCAATCGCTATCTATGATGATGGATTTCATTCCCGAAGCGTTGGCCCTGGGGGCTTCATTCGCACTTGATCATAAATTTGGTTTGTTACTGGCTATTTTTATCGGGATGCAAAATCTATCCGAAGGCTTTAATTCATACACAGAGTTAACATCAAGGCTAAGCAATAAAAAAACTTTGCTTTTGTTGTTTGGACTTAGTCTTACAGGTATAATTGCCGCATTAACAGGTGAATACTTTTTAAGTGATAATCAAACACTGATTGCCCGGATTATGCTATTTGCTGCCGGTGGTATCTTATACCTGGTTTTTCAGGATATCGCACCTTTATCCAAAAGGAAAAATGACTGGATTCCTGCAACCGGGGCAAGTATTGGGTTTTTGATTGGAATGTTCGGAGAAAAGATATTAGGATAAATAATTAATTTTGGAATTTTAATACTGACCGGTGTGATTGGGAAATACGGGGTTGTTATTGCCCAGGTAAGGCTACACGGGCTTAACACTTTATTTTGTATGATTGAAAGGGAAACACACTTACTGCACAAAAAATTAACAAATGAAGTCTAATTATTACCTGATAATTCTAATTTTCATTCCATTTTCTATTGTCCATGCCAATATATCTGATAATCCGTTTGACCTCACTTTTACAAATTACCTGATTGGGGATATTGAATCAGACACGATAAAAAAGCAGGAAGGTGATTCCACAAATTTCAAAGGCAAACTCGATCATATCAACGACTTCATGGAAAAATTTGTGAAGTATTCCCCTTTGCCTGTTGTATCCTACTCAACCGAAACCGACTGGCTGTTTGGCCTAACCAAAATCAATGCCTTTAGAATAGGGACAAAAGATCAGCATGATACAACGATACAGCCATCCCATATAACTGCAACAGCCTACCTGACTTTAAATAAACAATACAAGGTAGTTTTAACTTCTGATTTAATGTTTGGCCACAACAAGTATGAGAGTTATACCGAATTGTTGTTTATGGACTTCCCCAATTATTATTATGGTGTTGGTGACGAAACTAAACTTAGTGATGAATGCCTTGTTGAAACAGAGAATTTTTCAATTATACAGACATTTGGATATAAAATTACCAAACGTTGGTACATCGGCATGAAATACAACTTCAACAAATACAATAAGGTTGACACTGTTCCATACATTGAGCCCTGTAATGACGACGTCAGTCATCTGGAAGAAAATGAAGGGCTTCAATCGGGAATTGGCATAAGAGTCAGTCGCGAAACACGCGACAACCGCTTTAATGCCAAAAGAGGTTCATTTTTGTTTTTTGAGTATCTGAATTACGGAAAATGGATAGGAAGTAAATTTGCTTACCATTCACTGATTTTTGAATACCGAAAATATGTAACAACATTGAAATGGCTTACTATCGCCGGGCAGTTTTATGCCGAGGCAAAATTCGGGGATGTTCCCATTCAGTCGCTTGCGCTAATGGGTGGCGACAACCGGATGCGCGGCATCTATATTGGCAGGTTCAGGGACAAAACAATGCTTGAAACGCAGGTTGAATTAAGGTTTCCAATCTACTGGATATTTGGTGGCGTGGTTTTTACCGGGCTTGGCGAGGTAGCGCCTGACTTAGGGGCTTACACATGGGAGGGGATTAAGTGGACTTACGGTGGGGGAATCAGGATGAATGTTAATAAGGCAACCCGCACAAATATTCGTTTCGACGTTGGTTTTTTCCAACATAAGCCATTGTTCTTCTTTACATTTTCGGAGGCATTTTAAGGCATATTAAAACTATCTTTCTTCATTTTTGTATCAGGCCATTCTGTATTCTTAAAGAACAGAGTGAATCAAAACACTTAATGATGGTTAACGAATCGACCTGAATCTCTTTGTTATTTGTTTATTTTCTTGACATTCAATACAATATGTTGTACATTTGAAGTGTTGCCAATTCCAATGAAAATGTATGGTTTATTGCATAAACAGTTTAAACTAAAAAGAAAGTCTCAAGATGTTAAAACTATCAAAACATCACTAACCGGTTTACTTATATAGTGTTTGTTCTTGAAGGATTTGCATCCTGTTAAGTAAGGCAAAAATGAAAAGCCGAACTATGAAAACAGTTATAAAAATCAGTTTAATATTTTTAGCAATAATTATAATAATCCCTTTTGCTACAGGATTACTTTATTCACCAAATAATAATATTCCCGAAAATTACATAGGCAATAAAGTAGAAATTAACGGTAGGATGATGCGGTATTATCAAACCGGGAATGGTGAGGATATTCTTCTTATTCATGGCAGTATGGGAAGCGTAGAAGACTGGGAAACATTATATCCGTTGTTACAAGACAGATACAGAATAACATCAATAGACAGGCCCGGTATGGGTTTTAGTGAAATTAAGAATAAAGATTATACAATAGATGGAAATGCAAAAATAGCAAAGGAGGTAATAAAAAAATTAGACTTAAAAAATGTGATAATTGTTGGACATTCCCGCGGTGGGGCAATCGCTTTAAGAATGGCCATTGACTATGATGAGAACATAAAAGGCTATTTACTACTGGCTCCGATTGGATACAGGTTTGATGATCCAAATGCTGGAATTATTGATACGAAAATGATCTCTATTCCTATTTATGGAGAAGGATTATTGGTATTTCTTGGTCCAATAATCGGTGGTGGTAAAATTGAGAAAAAACTATTTAGTGTGATGAAAGGCGATGAAGCGCTTTTCCCGGAAAATTTCATTCCCTTTCGGAAAGAGTTGTGGAACAAACCAATATCTATGGCAACAAGAGCAAGGCAGACGGATAGTTATAATAATGAAATAGTGAAATACTCCAAAAAATACCCCCAGATAAAACATAGAATAAGCATTATTGTGGGAGAAAACGATCAACAGCAAATAGTAATACAAAACGAAAAACTGGCAAAAGAAATTCCCAATTGTAAATATATTAAATTGAAATCAGTGAATCATTATATTCAATATGCGAAACCAAATGAGGTTGTAAAAGCATTAGACGAATTGATTGAAAATAATTAGCGGTAAAACACTTACCGTAATCTAAGTTTATCTAAATAGATAGTAATATGAACTACGATGTAATCATTATTGGCGCCGGTTTGGGCGGTTTGACTGCCGGTGCAAAATTATCCAAAGAAGGCAAAAAAGTCTTGCTCATTGAACAGCACAACATTCCCGGTGGATGTGCAACCACTTTCAAACGTAAAGGTTTTAAAATCGAAGTTGGACTTCACATGATTGATGGGCTGGACGATGGTGATCCAAAACTTAAAATCTTTAACGAACTCGGTGTCCTTGATAATTTAGATTTTAAGCGCGTTCCGGAATTTTACCGCTTCGTTAAGCCGGGACTTGATATAACTATTCCGGATGATTATGAAAAAGCTATCAATATTCTGACAGAACGTTTCCCGGCAGAAAAAAAAGGCATTCTTAAGTTTTTTAAGATCATCCTCGCCCTGCGAAAAGAAGTTTTTAAAGTACCCCGCCAAAAATGGCTTTATTGGCTCTCATTGCCATTATTCCCTTTCCGGTGTCCTAATTTGATGATGCGCGAGAATGAAACTGTAGGTAAATTAATTGATACTTTATTCAAAGATGAAGACCTTAAATTAGTGCTGTTAGCCAATCTTGGTTACTACCATAACAATCCCCATACAATGTCGCTTTCATATTATTCGGTAGCACAGGGGAGCTTCTTCAGAGGTGGAGGTTATTTTATTAAGGGCGGTTCTCAAATGCTCTCTGATTACCTGGCCTCAATTATTGAAGATCATGGAGGGAAGATCATCTATCGGCATATGGTTAACGAAATAATTATTGAAAACGGAGCTGCAAGCGGTGTTAAGTACAGTAAAAAATCTGCAACTGAAGGCGAACAGCAAATCGCTTACGGAAAATATATAGTCGCCAATGCTGCGCTGCCTAATGTGATTGAAGAACTGATAAAAGATAAACAGGCACAAACCAAACTGGCTGATGCGGCCGGTAATCCTGTAATCGCCCCATCTATACTTTCAGTTTATCTTGGTTTTAAAAGGCCACTGAAAGAATTGGGAAACAATATCTACTCTACTATATTTTATGACGAAAGTATATCAAGCATCAGTGAATTAGAGAAATACCACTACATGGATTTATCAAAACGTGTGTGTATTTTTGTAGATTACAGTCAGATCGATTCCGGACTGGCCCCGGATGGTAAAAGTGTTGGGGTGTTTTCTGCAATGGATTATATTTCCGACTGGGATACACTGACCAAAGAACAGTATAAAGAGAAAAAAGAATTAGCTGCACAAACTTTAATCGACAGGTTAAATAAACATATACCTGGTATTAAAGATGAAATTGAGTATTACGAAGTAGCCACACCAACCACAATCAGGCGGTACACCCTCAACCCCCAGGGTACTGCGTACGGTTATGCGCAAATTCCCAGTCAGGCTGGCAGGAAACGTATGAAGATACAATCGCCGATACCCAATTTATTTTTTGCTTCAGCATGGACCGAACCCGGACACGGGTTTACGGGTGCTATCTTGAGCGGTAATTGGTGTGCCGAAGACATCTTACGTAAAGCATAAAAGGAATAAAATGAAAAATGCAGGAGGATTTATAAATGTGAAACAAAAACCTGCCGGGCAGCATTTTTCAACACAAATTCATGACTCACTTTAAGTAGAAATAAAAATTTCCCGGCAGGTTGAAAATTCAAGACTGTTCTTCGACCCGCCGGGAGCAAGGCCACCCGGCGGGACAAGCAACATTAGGAATTAAATGTTTATTTCCTTGACATTCAACACAATATGTTGTACATTTGAAGGATTGCCAAACCTGTGAAGATGTACAATTAGTTGCTTAACTAAAAGGAGTATCTAAAAATGTTCAGACCTAAAAAAAAAATACCACAAATCAGTTTCATTCTTATCCTAACTATTTTAATATTGACTTCTTGTTCTCAAAAACCTGAACAACCTAACACAATTGACAAGGATTACGATGAAGTCACATTGTTCAGCACCGAAAAAAGAATGCTTCATTCAGAGATCGTGAACGATGATTTTGAAATCTATATTTCTCTTCCGTACATGTATGCTACTACAGATACAACTTATCCGGTTTTGTTCTGTTTGGATGCCAACATCAAATTCGGTTTGGTAAGTACTGTGGTGAACACCCAGGGCACAATCACAAAGGAAATTCCTGAAATTGTAGTTGTTGGCATTGCTTATCCGATGAAAGGACTGGAGGATTGGGTTATCGGACGAAACCGGGATTTAACACCGACAAAACTACCAGAAAATGAAAAATACTGGGTTGATCGTTTATCAAAAGTAACCGGGAGAGATGATATTGTTGTTCATTCAGGTGAGGCCGATAAATTTCTGGCATTCATTCGCGACGAACTTATCCCGTTTGTTGAATCCGAATACCGTGTTTCAAAAGACCGGGCCATTCATGGAACCTCCTTAGGCGGACTTTTTTCACTGTATGCACTTTTTCAAAAACCCAAAACATTTCAAAGGTTTTACGCGGGTAGTCCATCCATCAAATGGGATGAGGACTATATGTACCAGCTGGAGAATAATTTTGCCGCTTCTCATAAAGATTTACCTGTGAGGTTATTTATGTGTGTTGGCGGATTGGAAAGTGAGTCATATATAAACAACATGAACAAAATGGATTCATTACTACGCTCCAGAAATTACCAAAACCTTGAAATAGAATCACTCGTATTTGAAAATGAAACACATGGTTCAACGGTACCTGCATCCATTAGCCGGGGTTTGAAAATGTTGTATAAAAAGTGAGATGTATATAGTTTATTTTATTGTTGAATAGCTTGGGTAAACTTTTTCGAACTGCAATATTTCAATATTATTTTAGAATTGATTTTTTTTACTCCAAATAATATGCTGTTATTTGGAGTATTGCTGATATTCGCAGTAAAATTTATGTTAACAGGATAAAGAATGGAAGATTTATTAACAATAATATTGTACTCTTCCCTATCAGGAATCACTGTATTTCTCGGAGGATTTGTTTCGAAATTATTTGAAAACCATTTTCGGGAAGGCCTTGTGAAAGAGGAAATCCTTCATACCTCGGTTGCATTTGGCGGAGGAATAATAATTGCTGCTGTTGCATTTGTTCTTGTACCGAAAGGCATGGACACTTTACCTCTTGCACCAATGGTAATATGGTTCTTAGCCGGAGCAATTGTTTTTTTCTTTTTAGACAGATACATTGAAAAGAAAGGCGGAACAATTTCTCAACTTCTTTCGATGTTGATGGATTTTGTGCCGGAAGCAATTGCATTAGGAGCAGTTTTCGCAACTGATCATAATCTGGGATTATTGTTAGCTATCTTTATAGGTCTTCAAAACCTGCCTGAATCCTTCAACGCATATCTGGATTTGCGTAAAAGTAAATACCCCTCTAAAAAATCATTGTTCATTTTGTTTTTATTGAGTTTTTCAGGAGTTTTTGCCGCAATTACCGGATATTATTTACTAAGCAACCTACCCCAATTTACAGCATCGTTAATGCTGTTTTCCAGTGGTGGTATCCTTTATTTAATTTTTCAGGATATTGCACCGATGTCTAAATTAAAGAATAGTTGGCTTCCTGCCCTTGGTGCGATCGCCGGCTTTCTGGTTGGAATGATTGGGCAAAAATTATTAGGATAATTTATCTGCTAGGATTCCATTCTTATTCGCATTTATATCACCGTTCCAGGTCAAATAACATTTCTTTAGTGTTACAAGGCAGGATTATCCTACCGGATAGGATTTTTTTAATCATATATCATTGTGGTTTTGTGTTCCCATCTTAAAAATTTCCCGGCAGGTTGATGATTTAGGGGATACCTTTCGACCTTTTCCCGACCCACCAGGTATTAAACTAATTGGCTATCCATGTCAAATTCAAGTTAGCTATTTGCTTGTCTTTCATTATAATATATTGTATATTTGAAGTCTGGCCTATTTTACCTGAATGTACCTAAAAACCAAATATCATGAAAAAGATTTCATTTATTTCAACTGTCTTATTTTTATTCCTTTTTGTCGTTTTCAGTATTTATTGTTGTAAGAAGTCGGATGAGAACGGAGTATCAGACATACAGGTCCAACAAGTATTGGATATTGCCAATAACCAGCAAGTATACTATGATTCGTTGATGATGTATATTGGATTGACTGATACTGCCGATGCAATCTCTCGTACCCTTCAATTACTTAAAAGTGATACTGCGGTTTCCAAGACAATACCCTCATCGTATGGTATTCAGATTCTCTATTCAAATGGCATGCATGGCGGAATATTGCTTGATCCAGGAGATGATCCTGAACTTGATACTACTGATTTTCAAAAATTGCTCACCAGTCAAAGATCACACAGTACGAGCGGCATCAAATCAGTTCCACATCAGAAAAAGACCATTTTTCTTAATCCTCACTACCAGGAACGGAAAACAAAATCCGATGGTTTAATCACTCTTTTCAACGAATGGTTTCCCCAGGCAGGTTATGAACAACCTGAAACCTACCTTGCTGAAGAAGCCACCGTTGAGCGCTTTGCTTTTCTATCTGATATAGGGTATGGTATCATTCATATTTACTCCCATGGCATGCCGTGGTTTGATGATCATGGCAATATCGAAACAGTGTATCTGATGACCGGGGAGGAAATTTCATTGGAAACGATAAAACGATGGTATTACGAAATAATCGATGGCGATATTCCAATGATTCATATTGCCGATAATTGTCTTTATTTCATTAGCCCGGAATTTTTCAGTCACTACAATGATTTTGGAGAAGAATATCCCCTTGTTTGGGGTGGTTTCTGTTTCAGCGGGAATGGTGACTGGCCCGATAATGTGGTGTTTACATCCCAGGCAGGCGGGTATTTTTGTTTTAGCTGGTCGGTCCGTTCGAGTTGGAATGTGGCCTGGGCTGTTGCAGCTTTTCAGACATTGACAGATATAAACCACCAACCGCCTTACAGTGTCGGTACCTGGCTGATCAATTCACCGGAAATACGGAAAAGTTATTTTGATAATAAATATCACCGTCAAGTTCACCTGCAGTATTATGGTGATTATGCATTAAATTTAATACCCGGCCCCACCGGCGTTGACGTGTATAATTATCTGAATTGGAAAATAAATATTTCACTTAATTTAGATTGGGTAAATTCCGAAGGCACCAATGAGGATTTGTCCTCTTTTAACACCAATATTAAGGGAAACCTCCCTTTTAATAACTCCGGAACATTTCTCGGAATAACATACACTTCGGTATGGGACACTATTACTGCAGTTTATCTGGGAGGCGGATATGACACAATCCGTGACAAGGGAGAGCTTATCGTGAATTTTGACGAAACGTATGAAACAGTAACAAGTCTTACCCTTGAACGAAGTGTAAGATATATTGTAAAACAAGGTGGTGATTCGAAACCCGACTCTATGTATTTTCACTGGGGTGTTGTTCAGCTTCCAATCGCCAATGACCAACAGAATTTCAAAATCTATGGTATAGGTGGTAAAGAAACATGCAATAATTGGACATTTGTTGAGCGTTCCAATTGGTGGAATGACGGCAAATGGGAGAAAGTCAACTCGTTCAACTGTGATGGAACACCGAGTGGTACCAGTGGAATAAATATAGAGTTCTATAACTTCGACAATTAACAAAGCATTAGAATTTATTCTTTCCGGAATTTTGGATTCTCAAATAACTCCCAGCCCTGCTAACATCTGCTAACTGGTGCAAGTCTGACGGTCAAGCCTGTCCCCGACAGGTTGAAAGCTTAGGAGTATATGTTTCGACCTGCCAGGAGCAAGGCCACCTGGCAGGTCAGGCTGTTTACCATGTATCCTTCATCCAATCATATGGTTGCCTTTTAATCCACTGTGCCCGTGTAAAATCAGGAAAATCCTGTACCTCGCCATTATTTGTAATGGATCTTTCAGAGAGTGGTGTAATCGCACTCCAGGCTGCTGCATCGTAAGCGTCAAGCGGTGGGGCAAAATTTCGTTTGGCTGATTCAATGAAGGCATTCAGTACGAAAAAGTCCATGCCACCATGGCCGGCACCTTCTGCATCTTCTCCAAATTTCTTCCAAAGTGGGTGGTCGTATTTTTTGAGCCACTCATCTGCCTCATCCCAATGATGAGGTTCGGAAACACCTTCAATGTACATCCGGTTTCCATCAACTTCCCAAAGTCCTTTCGTGCCCTGTACCCTGAAACCAAGCGAATATGGCCTTGGTAAGTTGGTATCGTGGGTAACAATGATGGTTTCACCATTTGCCGTATCAATGGTTGTTGTTACAACATCGCCAAGTTTCCATTTTAATTGGGCGTTTTGGTTGTCCGGGCCTCCTTCTTTTACAATATACTCATTCAATCCCCTTGCTTTGGTGGCATGCGAAGTAAGCGACATAAAACGGTTGCCCCGGTTGATATCAGCATAGGCAGCAACAGGCCCAACACCGTGGGTGGGATAAAGATCTGAATTGCGTTTAAGGCTGTGCAAAGTCCGCCATTGCGCCTCGCTGGTTGCTTTTTCGCCAAACAAAACGCCACCGCCGTATGGTTGCATTCCGTTGTTAAATTTCACTTCACGCAAATCGTGCTGGTAACCGCACCTGAAGTGGATCAACTCGCCAAATACATTCTGACGTACCATGTTTAAAACAGCCATTACATCGCGGCGGTAGTTCACATTTTCGAGGATCATTAAATGTGTGCCTGTTTCCTCGTAGGTGTTTACCAAATCCCAGCATTCTTCCAGGGAAGTCGCTGCTGAAACCTCTACTCCTGTGTATTTTCCTGCTTTCATCGCATCAACACTCATGGGAGTATGCCACAACCAGGGTGTTGAAATAATAACAGCATCTACTTTCTCAAGTTCCAGCAGATTGCGGTAATCGTAATCGTCTTTTCCAAATTCATCTGCTTTATGTTGTCCGGCTTCCTTAATTATTTCCTGACAGATTTTAAGCCTTTCGGGATCGATATCGCAAATAGCGGTAACCTCTACATCGTTTCTGTTCAACGAGTTTTCCAAATGCCAGGCACCACGCAATCCAACACCAATAAAACCCAATCGTAATTTTGAATCAGATGTTTTTTTACCAAAGGCGATGGATGGTGCTATAGCCAAACCTGTCCCGACAATGGCAGTTGTTTTGATGAAATCACGTCGGTTTGTACTCATGTTATGCAAAGTTTAATAATATCATTATTTCAAAAATCGAATGATGATTGCCTACTCTCATGATCCAGCAACCATTGTTTTCGCCACAACCCACCGGCATAGCCAACCAGTTTCCTATTGGAACCAATCACCCTGTGGCATGGGATAAGAATCGCCATCTTATTGGCACCGCTTGCAGCAGCAACTGCCCGGATGGCTTTTGCATCTCCCAAACTTTTTGTTAACGAAAGATATGTTTCTTTCTTACCATACGGTACCTGAAGCAAAGCATCCCAAACTTTTTTTTGAAACTCAGTACCTGCAAAAACCAAAGGGAGGTCAAATTTTGTAATTTCTTTACTAAAATACTGACCCAGCTGCAATTGCAAGTTCAGCAAATGGGTATTGTTTCCGGGAATTATCTTTCCTTTTAGGTGATTTAGCAAGCTGGCTAATTGCTTTTCAAGATCCGGTCTTTCCGCAAACTCAAGGAGACAAACACCATCATGGGTTGTACAGGCTACCATTTCACCGATTGGTGTTTTAAAAGAGGTATTGTATATAATGTCAGGTTCTTTCAAAAAAGTACCTTTTTAATTAATTTTCTATTCCTCACCAGGACTTCATTTTATGCCATTTAAAAGCATACATAAAAATAAACAGGTAGCATGGGATCATGATCCAGTAGGCTATTTGAGAATTATTTATGTCGGCTAATTTACCCCAAACCAGGGGAATTAATGCACCACCGGCAATTGCCATGATAAGCATGGCAGAACCGGTCTTGATAAAACGACCCAGTCCGTGAAGAGCGAGTGGCCAGATAGCCGGCCATACCAATGCATTCGCCAAACCCAGCAATGCAACAAAAGTTACGGAAAGCATAGGTGGACTGAATAGCACTCCGATAGTGAATATCACACCTAGGATGGCAGATATTTGTAGTGCTTTTTGCTGGCTGATATACTTTGGGATAAAAATAATTCCTAAAATATAGCCAACTACCATCGATCCAAGTGTTAAAGATGTAAAAACTTTCGCAGTACTGATAGGTATGCCCAGCGAAATACCATATCGAATGATGGTATCCCCGGCAACAACTTCAGCGCCAACATATAAAAACAACGCCATTACACCAAGTATAAGGTTTGGAAACTGGAAAATATTCGTCTTTGCCGAAATGGTTTCATCGGTGTCGTCATCCTGTTCATCCTCAATCTCGGGCAATGGCGAAAACCGGATCATCAGTCCAAGTAAAACCAGCACAACTGTCATAACAGTATATGGAAAAACCACCCTGTAAGCCAGTTCATCCAGCGCAATAATTTTAGCTGATTCTTCAAGCGTTTTCAGGTTCTCAACAAAAGCATCACCATCACTTAAAATAAAATAAGCCAATACGAGGGGCGCTACCGCACCTGCAACTTTATTGGCAATCCCCATAATACTGATCCGCTTTGCCGCTGACTCCCGCGGACCAATGATCGTTATGTAAGGATTAGAAGCTGTTTGGAGAATGGCAAGTCCGGTACCCATAACGAAAAGACCCAGTAGGAAAATGCTATAAATACGGGTTTGCGCAGCAGGGATAAAGATAAATGTACCAATTGCCATGACAAACAACCCGACCATCATTCCATTTTTAAAACCTGTTTTTTTTAATACCCATGAAGAAGGCAATGCCATCACTGTATATGAAATATAGAAGGCAAATGCGACAAACAAGGCCTGGAAATTAGTTAATTCACAGGCGATTTGTAGATACGGAATCAAAATACCATTCAGCCAGGTAACGAAGCCGAAAATGAAAAACAACAATCCAATGATGGAAATCGATAAAATATAATTCTTCCGGCTTTCGATACTTTGTGCCATAGCTTAATTATCAATAATGTTGGTTACAGAAACCAATATTACAAAAAACCCAAAGCCAATGCTGACAATTACCACAAATTAAAAATAAAGAGACTTTACTAAACACCATTTTTGTCATCCTGAACGAAGTGAAGCCTGCCCAACGCAGGCGGGGATCTCCGTTTTACATCCAAAAAGAAATGTAACTACTCAAGCGGGGATTCTTCAATCCGCTATGCTCCTTTCAGAATGACAGTTTTTTTTTGATTGCAAAGTCTTAAAATAAAAACTTCAAATTGTTTCTAACTTTGTCTAAAATCAAATATTGAACAAAATGAGAGCACACATCATTATTCTTGGATTAATTGTTTTGTTTTTACCGGTTAATTTGCTTTCACAGGAAAATTCCAAACCGGAAGTAAATTATATTGAGTCTTTCAGCGATCAAATTGATGATCTTGAACACCGGTTTGACCGCATTGAAAAGCAATTGGAAGACCTGCTCTGGTTCCAGAAAGTTGGTGATGTTGCCATTATTGATAAAGTATATATAACCGGTCCTCCTAAAGCCGTAAACGAAAACCCGACTGCAATGGGAGTTGGCAACCCACTTAAATTCTGGACTTATGTTTTCATTCCCAAAGATATAGACCCGGCAAAGAAATACCCGCTTTTGGTATTGCCTCATGGCGGAGTGCATGGCGATTTAACTACTTATTACCAGCATATTATTCGTGAGATGATGGCACAGGGTTATGTGGTTGTAGCACCCGAATACAGGGGAAGCACCGGTTATGGGAAATCCTATTATGAAAACATTGATTATGGCGGACTGGAAAATGAGGATGTATATGCCGCACGAAACTGGATGATTGAAAATTATTCTTTCGTTGACAAGAACAGGGTTGGCATTCTTGGCTGGAGCCATGGTGGCATGATCGCCTTAATGAATATTTTTGATCACCCAAAGGATTTCCAGGTAGCCTTTGCCGGTGTCCCGGTAAGTGATCTCATATCGAGAATGGGTTACCAGACACAGGATTATCGCGACCTGTATTCGGCAGATTATCACATTGGCAAAACTGCGTATGATAACGTGGAAGAATATAAAAAACGTTCACCTGCCTGGAATGCGCACAAATTTCAAAACACGCCTTTATTGATCCACACCAACACCAACGATGATGATGTGAATGTGCTTGAAGTTGAACACCTGATCAAATCGTTAAAAGCAGAAGGAAAAGAATTTGAATACGAAATTTTCCAGGAACTGGAAGGTGGTCATTCGTTTGACCGGATTGATACGCAAACGGCTCAAAAGATCAGGGTTAAGATTTATAAATTTCTTGCTAAATACCTTTCTCCATCAACACCGATTAATAATTTGGATGAATTGAAGAAAGCAGCGTACCAGTTTTAAATGTTTATTGTCATTTACAATCATTAATATCAGATAAGTAATTCAATCCGTGTTAATAAACACGAATTTGTGTTAAATTTGGGAGGTGCGTTTATTAGGAAGTTAGCGTTCAGCATAAATAAAATCAACAAACAATGTCAGAATTATCATTTGAAATATTCAAGAATATAGAAGACAGATATAATTGGGATAAATATATCGAATTCATTCAAAGAACAGATGAGGTTGAAGATGAACAAAAAGTTAAACTTATTGATACCTACAAAACATTCAAAAAGGAATTGGGAAAAGGATTTCTTAAGAATTCAAAAGGGAAAGGACATATTATTACAAATTATACATTTTCAAGGGGAGAGGAGTCTTATAGTTGGTTGATTTGGTTAGCAGAAAACTTGAATTATTTTAGAGAACGTAGTTGTAATTATGGAGAATTAATGAAGAAACTTCATAGTGCATCTAATTTTAGAGCAGAAGGCCTTCCTTTTATTGAAATTGCCGATAACTATAGAAAAGCAGGATTTGACATTGTATTTGAGCCATTTAAAAACTCAAACAGAAAAAACCCTGATTTAAAAATCACAAATCCAAGTAATGGAGAATTTTTTTTCATTGAAATATCAAAACTAAATGACAGTCAAGACAGAATAGACAAACGAAATATTTATCAGACAGTTTTTAATGAGTTCATTTTTGCACCAGTTATTCCATTTGCAGGCAAAATAATTAGTAAAGCAATAAATAGTGAAGTAATTCAAATTGTACGTAAAATTAAAGAGTTTAAAGTTAAAGCGAAGAATGAAGACAGATTCCTGATTTTTTCAGATGATAAAATTAATTTTGCTGTTTCCTCTGAAAATAAAGAGGAAAAAGTAAAAGAGTGGAGTATAGAGAATAATTATGATTACGGTAATATAATATCATTACCGTTTAATCCTAATGAAACAAAAAGAATCAGAGGAAATAAACTACCACAGAAAGCACCTCAAATACCATCAAATAAATTTGGGTTAATTTACATTCCAGTTAACCCTTTATATTTTTATGTTAAAAATCCTTTTGAAATAACAGAAGAAATTGAAAATAAACTAATTGAATACAAATACAATAATATTTTGGGTGTAGTCATTTACAGTAAGATTGGGGATGAATCGGACAATAAAGGGTATTTTGACAAATTGCATTTCTTTGGAACTAAAACAATTCATAAAACTTTAAGGAGAGATATTTTATTTATTTTCAATAAAGAATGTACAGTAAAAATATTTCCAAATACATTAGAAAGAATTTATTCCACTTTAGACAACTAAAAGCAAATGAATTATTGTTAGGAATGGAACAGTATAAATAAATGCCGAAACGCTAATAAAAAATATAGTGCATTTGGCAGATAGTGCTAAATATGAAGTTAATAGCAATAAATAAAATTAGTCGTAAATTGAAAAAATGGTGTTTCAAAATGCCAAACGCACCATATTAAAACCGTTGTGTGAAATGAAAATTATCATGAATTTTAAAACACATTAAAGGCAATAGTTAAGTCCCCATATTTGAGAAAATAAAATCAAACATTTAAATAATAATATTATGGCAAAAGGTAGAGATTCAAAGAAAAATGTAAAAAAAGAACCGACTAAAACTCCAAAAGAAAAAAAAGAAGAAAAGAGATTGAAAAAATCTAAGTAAGATTAATTATTTGCTGGATAAATTAAATACAGCGTGCCTTTCCAGAAACACTGTGTTTAGTTTGAATAAGTGACATTCGAACAGGCCGTTGACAAAAGAAAACTAAGCACAACCCAGGCTCATAGACAATAGCGGGTGTAATGCTTCGTGGACAGTGCAGATTTAAGCCTCATGCCCTGTCCTGCCGGACAGACCAACTCATCATATTTTTTAGAAATCGTGGGATAAGTTTTAACAGTAATCAGTATGCGTTGCTTAGCCATTTATAAGTGTTTAACCGGATAGTTCCATTCGGGAAGATTTTGCAGAGCAGTGGCAATTCTTCCCCGGTGACAATAAGATTCACAAGCTTCAAAACAAGTAATTGCAACCCGCTTATATTGTTTCAGCAGAGTCATCAACCACTCTAATGATTTTGTTTCTTCACGTAAAGTGGTGCGCTCATATTCTGTAAATAATCTTTCGTAATCAGCCTGTGTATTTAATTTCTTTCGCTTTTGCGATGCAATCCCCAAAACAGGAATATGAATATATTGTATGCCAACACGCTCGCAAGAATCTTTAAGTTGGTTCTTAGAAAAACCATATTTCATGCTTAACGGATTTTTCCGTACATCACAAAGTAATTTCACATTGTTAAATATTAACTTGTTTAAATAGCGTTCCTGTGAGATTCCTTCGTAGCCAATCGTGAAAAAAGTTGTGCTATTATTTGTTGGCTTTTGCGCCTCTACATGCTTAATTTCAGAGGGTGTAAGCACTTTTTCCAAGATTTCACTGTTGATGGCATAATATGGATAATTCCTGTACACTTCTCGTATCAGTGTGTTGCCTCGTAAATTACCATACGTCTCTGAGGTTTGTTTCAATGTTGCATAATCCTCGCGCTTCAACATATTACTATAACTCTTACCCTTTTCTGTCAACTCCCATTCTTCAGTTTCGTTTAAAAAACCATATTTTGTAAGTGTGCGTTTATCGGCATAAGATTGGAAGGAGAAACCGCCAAAACGGTAAGGTACAAACTCGTAACTCTTATTTCTCTGCCCTTCACAAAATAAAAAAAGCAGTTTTTGCATATCAGTGGCTTGTAAATTACCGCCCATTTCCTCTAATAACGCAAGCAATATTTTTCTCCGGTAATACATTATTGAAATCTTAATATGCAAAGTTAGCACGTTTCATTTGGTTTTAACAATCTTTAATACAACCAACCAACAGGAAATTGTTGATTGATAATTTTCCCGGAGCGGGTTTACTTTGTCTATCAGCTTCCTGGCTATGAGTCTGAGACTTAAGCCCAATAATTTTTTGGTTTAGGTTTTTCCCAAAGGGATGCCTATGGCAAAACATAAGCCAGTAAAATAGTTGATTAACAAACACCATTGAAAATCACCTAAGCGAATAGTGTCATTGACTATGTTTTTATTGTTTATCTTGTAGAGAATTAAAAACATGGAAAAATTTATTCAAAAGTTTTCTTGTCTCTTGTATCTTCGCATTGCATTCCCTAAAGGAAAAATTAGTGAGATATAAACATCACATCCTGGCCATACTGCGGAAATTAAGACTTGCCCTCATGGATCTGATTCCAATAATATTGGTGGTTGTTTTTTTTCAGAGCGTTGTTATCCGGCAACCATTTCCACAAATTGGAGAAGTCATATTCGGTTTCCTGTTTGTAGTAGTGGGGTTGATGTTGTTTGTAGAAGGATTGGAGATTGGTCTATTTCCAATTGGAGAATCACTGGCGTATGCCCTGGCAAAGAAGGGAAGCCTCATGTGGTTAATGATTTTTGCATTCGGGCTTGGATTTTCAACTACAATTGCCGAACCCGCCCTAATTGCAGTAGCAAAAGAGGCTTCAATAATATCTTCAGGATCAGGTTTGATAGAGAATAATCAAAAAACTATGGACTTATATGCAATGGGTTTGCGGTTGTCAGTAGCTATATCTGTTGGATTGGCCATTGTGATTGGGGTATTGCGTATTCTCAAAGGCTGGCCATTGTATTACCTAATCATTGGCGGGTATATATTGGTTATGTTAATGACGATTATTGCCCCCGATGAGATCATTGGTCTGGCTTATGATGCAGGAGGAGTTACAACCTCCACCATTACAGTCCCACTTGTGGCAGCTTTAGGAGTAGGACTTGCTAATGTGATTAAGGGAAGGAGTCCCCTGGCAGATGGTTTTGGCCTGATTGCTTTTGCTTCACTTTTACCAATGATCTTTGTGATGGCATATGGCTTATTGTGGTTTTAGTAAAACGCGAGTTGTTTATGATTGATTTTATGATGGATTTTCTTTTGGTATTGTTTTACACGCTGAGAGACGTATTGCCTATCTTAATATTGATCATTTTTTTTCAGATGGTAGTTTTGAAGCAACCCATACCCCATTTAAAGAAAGTGATTCTTGGTGGGATTTATGTTGTGCTCGGGCTGGCTCTCTTTCTTATTGGATTGGAAAAAGCACTTTTTCCTGTGGGGAAAATTATGGCCACTCAATTATCTGACCCTGTCTTTATTGGGGCTGAAGAAGGTGAGTTATTAAACTGGTGGTCTTATTACTGGATCTACATTTTTGCCGCTTTGATCGGATTTTCCACTACCATAGCCGAACCTTCGCTTATAGCAGTTGCAATAAAAGCGAGTGAGGTTTCTGCGGGTACCATTAGTCAAAAGGGGCTTCGTATAACTGTGGCACTCGGAGTGGCTTTTGCCCTGGCTCTGGGCACATTTCGAATCGTAACCGGAACACCTTTATTTATTTACATAATGGCAGGTTATATTGTTGTTGTCATTCAGACCATCTTTGCACCCAAAAAACTCATTGCGTTAGCCTATGATTCGGGAGGAGTTACCACTTCAACTGTCACTGTTCCCCTGGTGGCTGCACTCGGATTGGGATTATCCAGCGCGGTACCGGGCAGAAACCCTGCCATAGATGGATTTGGGCTCATCGCATTTGCCAGCTTATTCCCGATTATTGCAGTTTTGGGATATGCTCAATTTATGGAATTGAAAACTCGATTGTCAAAAATAAAAACAGAGAACGATGCAATTTAAATTAATTATGGCTTTTGTCAAGCCAAGTATTACTGATAAGGTAGTCGATGCCATGAAGGAAGCGGGAGCCACCGGAGCTACCATTATTCCTGCCCGTGGTACAGGAATACATGAGGCAAAGTCCTTTTTCGGACTTAGTATTGAGGATCAAACCGATATTATTGTGTTTCTTGTGGAAGAGCACGTAGTAGAAAACCTCTTGAAAGTCATACAGCTGGCGGGCAAATTTGATAAGCCGGGCACAGGCATTGCTTTTGTTTTACCCGTAGAACATATAGCCGGTTTGGAAAGTCAAATGAAAAAATTTAAGGACCAGGCCCGTGACCAGTATTTTTAAACCAAATCGATATAGGTTTCTCATATTTGCAGAATAGGAAAAAAATATGCCAACACCAGGTATGTTTTAAATGAAGCTCACTATCGGTAATAACTTAAAAAAAGAATAACCATGAATACAAAAAGAAGTTTTCAAAGTGCAAGGGATGTCATGACGAAAAAGGTAGTTTTCGTTGATGGCATGGCCACTGCCAAAGAGGCGGTTGAAGTCATGCGAAGTGAAAAGGCTGAAGCCCTGATCGTTAAAAAACGCCATCCACAAGATGCCTACGGAATTGTTTTGGTGCATGATTTTATCAAGGGTGTGATTATTCCGGACAAAAGTTCAGAGGAAGTTAATGTTTTTGAAATTATGACCAAGCCCGCGATCAGCGTACCTGCCAGTATGGATGTGCGCTATGTAGCCAACTTACTGATGAAAGTAGGACTATGGATGGCCCCGGTTGAGGAAAATGGCGAATATATTGGAATGGTTTCGCTTTCGGATTTGATACTGGATAACATACTTTTCTAATATTTGAAACCGGCGAAAATAAAATTCCCGCTATGGATTGAAACTTAATGGAAAGTTATCTGAATAAATCGCTGCCAATCGAATTTATAAGGGAAAAGGAATAATCAGGTTTTTTATTTGTTAATTTCGATACCGGGTGAACTAAAAGAAAATCCATAACCATCAATATCCCCCAACATAACAGCCTCAATATAGGGTGGGTTTTTTAGGTTCAGTCTGCCCGAATAGCTTATAACAAAATTAGCGCCGGGGCCACCTTTTTTATCAGTCGATTCAACGATATATTCAACAGATTCCATCGGTCGCAGCACCAGTATTTTCTTAATAAACTCCCTGAGTAACTTACCTTCACTATCGTAAAACTCTATTTTATCAAAATAAATCGAATCAGTAAAATTTATATTGCGAAGACTCAATATCACAGTGAAATAAGTTTTCCTAACATCACTTTCATAATATAGGTTGGAATAAGCCGGAACATAAATATCTTTATGAATCATCATATCTGGTAATTCAGATTTCTCAATGAATAATGTATTCGGGTCGTCAAAATGCACATGCAATTTCCTATTCTCGTTACAGGAAGAAAAAATGAACACGAAAAGGAATACGAAAATTATTTTTCTCATTTTATAATTTGTTAAAGTACCCCAAAGTTAATCAATTTAGCAGATTGAATTTTTTACCAGGTGTACTTTAAAAGTCATTTTTAATTAGTAAACATTTTAGGTATAATAGACAAAAAGGAGGCTGTTTCAGAGTAAGGATGTCCAAGTGGACAAAAAGGAGGCTGTTTTTTTTCAACAGTTTTTGCTTCATGCCAATATGGATATTATCTTTGTTTTGTCGAGCTAGACGGAAGTAGGC
>JAUVKF010000093.1 GCA_030596395.1 Chlorobiota bacterium
GTCCTGGTTTAAGGATGTCGGAATTACCTGCCTCATTCCATTCCATATCAGGCAGGTTGAGCATTCCCCTGAGTTTTGCTGCTGAAAATGGGAGAAAGGGTTCGGATAAAATGGAAAGGTTCGCAGCAATTTGAAGCGAAACATTTAATATGGTTTGGACCTTATGTTCGTCTGTTTTAATCAGTTTCCAGGGCTCCTGGTCGGTGAGGTATTTATTGCCCAGGCGGGCCAGGTTCATCAACTCACTCAAAGCCTCGCGAAACCTGTATTTTTCAAGGCTGTTTGAAATCTTTTCAGGATAAGTTTTTATCTGTTCAATTACTCTATTGGCTTCATCATCCAATTCTCCCTGCTCCAGTACTTTTCCATCAAAATATTTTTGTGTAAGCACCAATGTGCGGTTAACAAAATTTCCGAAAATGGCCAGCAGTTCATTGTTATTCCTCGCCTGGAAATCCTTCCATGTGAAGTCGTTGTCTTTGGTTTCGGGTGCATTGGCAGTTAAAACATACCGTAGCACATCCTGCTGGCCGGGAAATTCCTCAAGGTATTCATGCAACCAGACTGCCCAATTCCGCGAAGTGGAAATCTTGTCATTTTCAAGGTTTAGAAATTCGTTGGCGGGTACATTTTCGGGAACTATATAACTTCCTTCAGCATGTAACATAACCGGGAAAATAATACAGTGGAAAACGATATTGTCCTTGCCGATAAAATGCACAAGCTTCGAATTTTCATCCTTCCAGTATGGTTTCCAATCTTTACCCGTTTTTTCGCTCCATTCCTTGGTGGCCGAAATGTATCCGATGGGGGCATCAAACCACACATAAAGTACCTTATCTTCAGCATCTTCAATCGGAACATGAACCCCCCAATCCAGGTCACGGGTAACAGCACGTGGTTTCAAACCATGATCGATCCACGATTTTACCTGTCCGTAAACATTTACTTTCCAGTCATCTTTATGGCCTTTGATAATCCACTCGTCTAACCAGGGTTCATATTGATCTAATGGTAAATACCAGTGTTTGGTTTCTTTTAGGACAGGGACATTGCCGCTTAAAGCAGATTTTGGATTGATCAACTCAAGGGGACTAAGCGATGTTCCGCAATTCTCGCACTGGTCACCGTAGGCTTTTTCATTTCCGCAATGCGGGCAGGTGCCGGTGATATAGCGATCTGCTAAAAAATGTTGTGTTTCATCATCGAAATATTGTTCATTCGTTTTTTCAATGAATTTCCCGTCCTCATAGAGCTTTACAAAGAATTCAGAAGCAGTTTCATGGTGAATTTGAGCGGATGTGCGTGAGTAAATATCAAACGAGATACCGAAATCTTCAAATGATTTCCTGATCTGCTCATGGTACCTGTCAACGATCTGTTGGGGATCAACTCCTTCTTGCCTGGCTTTTATAGTAATGGGGACGCCATGTTCATCGGAACCACCAATAAATAATACATCTTCGCCTTTCATCCTCAGGTATCGTGAATAGATATCGGCAGGAACATATACACCTGCCAGGTGCCCGATATGGATGGGTCCATTTGCATAAGGAAGAGCCGATGTAACAGTATAACGGTCGTACTTTTTTACCATAAAATCAGATTTTCTGTAATTTCGGCAAAGTTAACTAAACCATTCAATGTGAAAAGACCACTTGCAATCAAAAAAGGCGACCAGATCGGACTTGTTGCACCAGCAAGAAAAATTCGAAAACAGGAAATCCTGGATGCAATTTCTATTATTGAAGGCAATGGATATGTTGTCGGTTATACCGATGAATTATTTGCTGATTATCATCAGTTTGCTGGCAATGATAACATCCGCACTAACTATTTTCAGAAAATGCTGGATGATGAGGAAGTCAGTGCGCTCATTTCTGTAAGAGGGGGATATGGAAGCGTAAGAATAATTGACAAAATTGATTTTAGCCGGTTTGCACATAATCCTAAATGGATTATTGGATACAGTGATATCACTGTATTTCACAGCCACATTAATAAAAATTACGGGGTTGAAACGCTGCATGCCACCATGCCGTTGAATTTTAAAGATAATTCACAAAAAGCCTTATCCGGCTTGTTTGATATTCTGGAAGGAGGATCTCCCGATTACGTTATTGACCCAAATCCAATAAACCGCAAGGGCGAATGTGAAGGCATTTTAACAGGCGGAAACCTTTCGGTATTGTACAGCCTGTTGGGCAGCAAATCTTTTCCTGAAACAGAAGGAAAAATCCTTTTTATCGAAGATCTTGATGAATACTTGTACCATATCGACCGGATGATGATAGCATTTAAAAGGTCCGGCATTTTTAATGGACTCAAGGGAATGATTGTTGGCGGGATGACAGAAATGAACGACAATGAGGTTCCCTTTGGGCAAACTGCTGAAGAAATAATCAGGGATGTAGTTTCCGATTTCGATTTTCCCGTTTGCTTTGGCTTTCCTGCCGGTCATTTTAGTAATAACCTGCCTCTTATAATGGGAGCAGAAGTATCACTGAATGTGTCAGATGAAGTCTTTATAAATTTTTAAAATGGTGGCCAAACATATTGAGTTAGGTAAAAAAGGTGAAGAGTTGGCCAGGAGATTTCTGGAGGAAAAAGGGTATGTCATTATTGAAACCAACTGGCGACATGAAAAAGACGAAATTGACATTATCGCTAAAGAAAAGGATGAATTGGTAATTGTTGAAGTTAAAACGCGCAGCACATCTTTTTTTGGTGATCCTGAAGATGCGGTTGGCTCCCGAAAGGAAGAATTTTTAATCCGTGCTACCGAAGCTTATCTCGAAGAAAATGAGTTGGATATAGATACACGTTTCGATATCATTTCCATTATATTAAACAACAAAGAACAGAAAATCAGGCATATTATTGATGCTTTTTACCCGGAATAATCAGCCCTAATTCCTCGATTGAAAGATCAATAAGGGAATATGGGTTTGGAACAGGAATTTTTTAGTCATGCTGGGTTTAAATAAACTGACAAAAAAGTTTCGTTTTTGCTTGGTTACTGCCAGCACATCAATTTGTTGTTCTTCGATAAAATCTTCCAGCCCCTGCTGTATGTCCATGGTTTCGAGCAAACCACATTCGATATTATATTCGTCCATGGTTTCAAATAAATAAGTCCTGATGCGTTTCATCTGGAGTTCATCCATTGTCTCAGCCTCTTCCAGCGCAGCATGCACGCAGTAAATTTTGGCATTAAACGGTTTTACAAAACTGACCAGTCGTCGTAAGGTGCTGAAATCGGTTGTATCAAAATCCGTTGCATACAATACCCGTTCTGGAGGTTGGAATTGTGAAGCATCAAAGTCCTTAGGTACCGCCAATACAGGGATTTTAGCTTTTTCAACCAGATGCGATGTTACACTGCCGAACGAACGGAATTTGTCCAATTCACTGCCACGTGTACCCATAATCACCATAGCCGGTTTATATTCCTCAATCTCATGGAGTATCACATCCACAGCATTCCCCTTAAACAAATCATACTTTACCTTCACATCTTTTATTTCTTTTTCTTTGATAAAGGATTTGATTCTTCCGGCCATCGCATCCAGGCTATGATAAGTCTCTTCTTCAATTTCCCTGATCACTTTATCAATATTCAACTGGTATGAATAGGATTCCAGATAGGACTGCGGTGTTCCCATCGGATCAAGGTAAGCATTGATCAGTTTAATTTCGGCCTTTAGTGTTGCGGCTAATTTAACTGCATAATAGGCTGCATTTTCAGCATGTGTAGTAAAATCAACAGGAACAATGATACGCCTGATGGTTTTCATGTATTCAACGGCGACTTCTTTTTGTTTGCCGTAACTGCTTCTGAAATCATCAAAAACTTTCAGGGCTTTGGTAGCATCGGCTTCAAAGATTTTAACATTTACACCGCCAGGTCCTTCTTTCATCCTGTTTATGTTGGTCATGAAGCACTCTATTCCATTTCGTTCTAACATGGCGGTCAACAGCTGTGCCCGCATATAAGTTAAAGTAGCAAGTGTGACAATCTTTTCAGACATGGTATTCGGTTATTTTTGTTCGTTAAGTTAATTCAACTGCACTGCAATTTTAATTCTTACTTGTACAAAACATTACTAAAATTTACAACACGTAAATATAGTTAAAAATAAGGCTTGATGCAAGTGTTTGAACTACAAATCTGTCTATGCGGATTCAACTCACATTTTTAACAGATGACTTTAGGAAGTTAATTTTAAAAACCTCCTGAACAATATATAAGGAACAGGAGGCTTTTTATTAGGATATAAAGTACCTTATAATACCAATCAAGGGTTAAATTATGAAAGACCTTAAAAAAAACAAATTGGTACGAGGTCCGTGTTGCGGGACAATGAGTTATGACAAACAATTTACCCGGAACCCGCATCCACGCACCCCGCAACTTAAATTCATCCGGTAAAAAACGAATTGATAATCAGCTGGAAAATTTAACTATTGATTCGCATTTATAAATAAACCTATTTAGCCACCATCTTCTTTGTATCGGACAATTGCCCGTTGATGAAAAGCGAATAGAAGTAAATACCGGAAGAAAAACTACTCATATCCAATTCAATTTTATTTATTCCCTCATTTTTTATTGATTGGTTCATTGTGCTCACTTCTTTTCCGATATGGTTATAAACCTTAAATAAAACTGAACTCTGTTCATTAAGCTTGTAGTAAATAGTAGTTGTATTTGCAAACGGGTTGGGCACATTTTGTAACAACTCTCCTACCTTTAATGTTTCCAGCATATTGTCCGCCTCTTGCTGTGTTTTGGTTATTGGTAGCAACGAAAGCAGGTAATCGCGCTTTTCAGCAAATTCTTCTTTAGATTTTGGTTTGTGTTCCAACATCTTGCCCTGCACTACCGACCTGCTTGTAGTATCGCCCATTAGAAAATAGGTGTACCCCAGGTCGATAATCGCAAAAATGCTATCCTCGGTTGTTTCGGGATTATCGATGATATCCTCATAATGATCAATAGCGGTTTGCCAGTTTTCCATTTCTATTTCGCACTTATTAGCCAGGAAATCAGATAATTTAGTTAAAACAGTATCTGCCTGTATGCTGTCGGTTGTTGCGTAATACTGTTTTAAGGTGTTGTAATCATTATCAGTAAACTTTTCCAGGGCAAACAATTCTTTCATGGCAGCGCTGGCATATTGTGTTGCGGGATAAAGTTCGATAACCGATTCAAAGGTTTCTTCTGCATCGGTATACTCCTCGTTTTCAAAATGCTCTTTGCCATCCAAAAAGGTTTGCAGGGCGATTTCACTTGATTTATTTCCTCCGCCACCGGGGCACCAGGTTGGATAAACCATAAAACCGGGATACAAATCTTCTTCAGGATCAAAATTGTTTCCCCAACAGTTGTAGCGAACATCCTTTAATGGTATCGGAGGGGGTGGCGCTTCCCAATAAACCATCGGGTAGGTTGGGTTGCCGAGGTGGTTGTCTTCATCTATTATTGCATTGTACCTGAAATACCAGGGGAAGCTACCCGTTGAGGCATAAACTTCATAGCTGTCGTTGTTTGTGATGTAATTTACCTCTTGATAGTTGTTTGCGTTCGGATCCCCTGAAAAGAGCGTATTGCTGTTGTTGAAAAGCCGTACCCCGACAAAATTGTTATGCATGTGGTTTGTCGAAAAGTCAGCTGTTGAATTGTAAACAAGTATTCCTGCCATTGAACAATTAGATATTTCATTATTGGAAATATTATGGCTACTGATTGAAGCCCCGCCTGAACCCATTAACTGGATGCCATTATAGTGACCACTAATAGTATCTCCTTCAATGGAAAAGTTGCCATAATTCCAAATATCAATGGCAACGGGAATAAATTCGGTAGTAAAAGTAGAATTTTCGACACTTGCAATATAATTGGGATTACCGGTTTGATTTTCGAGGTATAGCCAGGTATTATAAAAATAACAAGAATCAAAGTACACATTACCTGCATAGGAAAAAATATAATAACTGTCGATGAAATCGGTATTTGTGACATTTAGTTCAGCGCCGTAATTGTAAATTTGCGCCTTGTTAAATGTAACGAGGTTCAGATTGGTTACCATTTGGCTGTTATTTAGTAACAGGCCGGAAAACTGGCTACCGGTTTCGCCAAGCTTTTGAAAAGTTACACCGGTACCAACCAGTATATTTCCGTTAACCGTTATATTATTAGGTGAATCGCCATAAATTTCCATATTGTTTCCAATATTTAGCAAAGCCCCTGATGAAACATTGACCTGTGCATTTTCATTACCAAGGTAAAGATCAGTTCCATCGCTGAATGTAAGCGTAACTTCCGGGTCAATATCAAGATCGCCACCTATGAGATAACTTCTGTTTTCAATAGTTTGGGTGTTTTCAACATGTCCGGCGAGGCCTGAAAGAAAAAGCAAATCTTCCTGAAAACTTATATCCGACCATTCTTGCGGATCTTCATTGCCAAGAGTGTATGGGTCGAAAAACCCATAATAACTATATGTGTCAAAGTTATTTGTATAATCAAAAGCCTCCTCCATTTGAACGAAACCATCGCCATTTACATCAGGGTCATACGCAGGAGGATGGTTTGTCCAAGTTGTAATATCATCAAAAGGATAGCTTTCAATAGGCACATCTGTATTGAGCCATGGCTGATCATATACCGGAAAATAGCCGCGTGCAGCGGCATTCCAGTACCAAACAAATTCATCAGCAAAATACATAAATACATTCCCTTCCCAGGTCATATGCATTTCAGCATAGGAAAGGTCATCATAAGTTGCTGCAGTGTGAATTGACCTGTTTTTGCAACTTACATTATAATTGCTATAATCTGAAAGATCATCAATGAATCCACCAGATAAACAAGGCTCAAGCATTATTATCATCTGGGAACATTTAATGTCTTCCAGATACTCAGCAAGTTCATAATCATATAAATTAAAGTCATTTTGCTCAGCATAGGAAGTACCCAAATAATCACCCTCTCCATGACCATCAATAAATAAAAACAACTGGGAACCGGGCAACAATTCCGGAATATCAGGATCGTTAAGTTCTCCTGACAAATTACGGAAAAGCCTGTCAATATCATAATAATTGGCTGGGTAATCAATGTCATCAGCAAGTCCATCATTATCTAAATCACCACCAAAACCTCCTGAAGACCCATTATAATATAGCACAAAAATGTTTTCCTTGGTATAGCCGTATACACTTATCAGAGTGTTGTATATGCCAGATATGTCATGCCAATATCTTTGTTGGTCGGCGCCACACAAAATAACGGCGTAATAGTTGGGGTTTGGATCAAGCCCACCGCTTATTGAACTGGTGTTTGTTGACATTGGAGAAGTTCCAACCTGATAGGGCTGGTTTACGGTCTCATAATTGATTTTCCAGTCGTTGGGATAAATCCTTTTGGTAATTGTTGAATTTGCCCCCGTTACAGTATCTACAAATAAATACCTGCATGTATGATACCAATTGGCAGCAGGGTGGTCGTTTATAAAGAACACCCAATTTTCAGAATAAGGACAAGCAATTTTCTCCCCATTATACAAAACTATACTGTCTTGTACGCTCTGATGGTCAAATAGAGAGAAGACCTCAACATTTATTGTGTCACCTGCAATTATATCATTCAGTACAAGGTCGGTTGCCTGTTGTCTGGAAAATTGTGCAACAAGTAAACTGTTAATTAGGACGAATAAAAGGGTGAACAAATACTTTTGTAACTTTGTTTGGTTTTTCATTATACATGATTTTAAGTTAGTAATGAATTAATTTAATTGATTGTTTGAAAAATCCGTTTACCTTCAGGTAAGCGATGTAGGGGCCGGGCTTACAGGCTTGACCGGCGTTGTTGAGCCCGCCCCATTTTATTTGGTGTTTTCCTCCTTTCATTGTTTTGTTGGTTAAACTTTTTACAAGCTTTCCCTGAAGGTTATAAACGAAAATTTCAATATATGCAGTTTCTTTTATTGTAAAATCAAATGTTGTTACGGTTTTAAAGGGGTTGGGGTAATTCATCAATTTTAGTCCTTCATTATCATCGTGATTATCCACAAAATCTAATGGATTATCAACGAAATGCCCTTTACCATCATTAAACAAAATGATAACATTGTTATATGTAGCAGCATTAGGGCCTGTCCTTCTAACTAAAACAATATCGTTAAAACCGTTACCATCCAAGTCAGCAGTGGTTGCCCTGCGGTATGCCTCACCGTCATTTGGAATTTCAATAAATTCAGGTTCATAGAATTCAAGTCCGCTGGCATTATATAGTATGAAGGCCCCATTGTTTGAGGCAGGCAATACCATCAAATCGGGCAATGTATCGTTATTAAAATCAGTAACAACCGAAGAAGTTGATCCCGGGAGGAAATGATCAATGTCATGTTTTACGAAAGTCTCCAATCCGGTATTTTCAAATATCGTGATATCTGTTTCAGCACCCAACAGGTCAAACAGCCCGATAATATCATTGTCGCCATCGTTATCAATATCAGCAATATGTACCCTCGAAGTATGACCCCCGAGCTGAAGGTTTTGGAAGCCTCCATCTTTGCTAAAATATATTTCCGTACTACCGCCAATAACAATGTCGTCAGTCCCGTCATTGTTCAGGTCACCTGTGACAATGTCTTGCGGATAATATCCCAGATTATAATATTCTGGTGAATTGAAGTTCCCAAAACCATCATTAGTAAGTAACCCCCAAGTCTTACTACTATTTGATAATAAAATTATATCTTGAAAATTATTTCCATTAACATCACCATATGTTATACCTGAAAAAACTGAAGACTCATTAAGATTAATATCCATATTGTTTATAAAAGCCCCTGCGTCATTAATAAAAATTCTAATAAAACGCTCGGCTGTTCCACTGGAGAAATCAGTGTAAAAACTAACAATATCAGGATACGTATCATCGTTGATTCTTACTGCAAATATGTTTTCCTGATAACCGCTAAATACAAGTGATGTATCAAATATTTCAAAATTTCCAAAATAAGAATTGTTTAAAATTGTAATTGTAGGATTTGTATTTCCCCAAGCAGTTTTATGTCCTATAATTAAATCGTTATCCCCATCCATGTCAATATCAGCAGCACAAACCGATGCAGCTTCGCGGGGCACTTTATACATGCTTCTTATATCGGCTGTTGTAAAAGCAAGAAGGAGTATGCCAGTAAGTATAATAAGTGATTTTTTCATGCTTATTTTGTTTTTATAAGTTTTACGGTTTTCTTGATTTTCCCGTTTACCTTCAGGTAAGCGATGTAGGGGCCGGGCTTACATGGCTTGCTGGCTTGATCAAGCCCGTCCCATTTTAAATAATTAATTTGACCTCCTTTCTTTACACTTTTTGTTAAACATGTGATTAACCTACCCTGAAGGTTGTATATGTTAAGTTCTGCCATTTCATTTTTTTCTGTTTTGAACTCAAATGTTATTTCATTATGAAAAGGATTGGGATAGCATGATAATTGATTGTTGATTGTTGACGGATGCTTATATATAGAAGTAAGCGGGTCCTCCAAAAAATTTCCGTTTCCATCATTAAACATGATATTGACATTGGCAGGCAGGGGGGCATTTAAAGCACGGGTAGTGATTATATCCTGATAGCCGTTGCCGTCCATATCTGCGCAATAGCAATTGCGCCAACCTTCGCCATAAAAAGGTACAGGTACAAACAATGAGTCGCCCAGTTGGAAGTTTCCTTTATTATAATAAATTTTATACCCTGAGAAATTAGCCAATTGAAGCAGGATGTCAGGTAATGTATCATTATTAAAATCAGTTATAAAATACACGTGGGCTCCAGGCTGTTTTACTATATCCGGTAAACGTTCAAAGGAATTTCCTCCGATATTTTTGAATTTTGCGATCAGCGTATAGGCTCCGAAAATATCATCAAAAGCAATAATATCCTTTAATCCGTCAAGATCAAAATCAACAATAAAAACACGGATAAAAAAATCTTCGGTTTCAAGTTCCATTTCCTGAAAACCATCAGGATAACTAAAATAAATTTTCGTTTTAAGGCCGCAAACAACTATATCATCCCTGCCGTCATTATTAATATCATCAGTTGCAAGATCATTTGGATTAAAATTTATCTGATAATAAAACGGATTTGAAAATGAATTTTTACCATAATTATAAATTATACCCCAAAAACAACCATTAGTCGAAATGAAAACAATATCAGTTTCTAAATCATTATTTATATCCGCAATATTAATGTTATCTGCATAATCCGCTATATTGAAAGTATCAATTTTTGAAGCTGTATTATTAAAATTATAGATTATTCCGATTTGAGAATTAACATTATTATAAGTTTGTGATAAAAGATCTGGAAATGGATTATTATCAAAATTGTTTGTTGATACTGAACGATGTTGACCATTGAAATAAAAACTATCTAATTCCATTAATCCCAAGCCATTATTTTTTAAAATGGTAATTCCAGTCCAGTTCGTTTGAGAATTAAAGAGGTGTCCAATAACAATATCATTGTCACCATCAAGGTCAATATCACCGGCAGTAACACCCCATGCCATTAATGGTACATTATATTCGTTCCTGTTATCCCCGGTAGAAAAAGACAGAAGAAATACACATGCTAATAGGAGGATTGCTTTTTTCAAATATATATTGTTTACATTTTTTTCAAGTAATTTACACTAACTATTGAGAGACTGTTTGGAATTCATCCTTCAGTTTTCTTATGTGTCTTTTTAGCCATCTCATCGTTATTTTTTCGGCCCGTAGCTATGGCTATGCGTCTCAAAAATGCCTCGATCTGACAAAAAATACATCATAATAAATTCTAAAAACAAAATCCAAACAGTCTCTGAAACTTTTCAAACTAAGCAGAAAACGGTTAATCAAAAATTGCATTTACTACCCGATCTGCTTTGGTTGGCATGAAGGTACTACAATAAAAGTGTTTATGAGTATCGGTAAAGTTACAGAAAAATATACTATCTTAAAGGAAACAATTATGACATGAATCTAATCAAATTTATCGATCGTTTTCCAGATGAAGACAGCTGTAAGCTAAGGTTTAAAGAGATAAGGGATCAAGAAGG
>JAUVKF010000082.1 GCA_030596395.1 Chlorobiota bacterium
AATCCTGAAACTGTAAGCACTGATTATGACATCTGCGACAGGCTATATTTTGACGAGTTAAGTTTTGAACGAACCCTGGATATTGCCGAACTGGAGCAACCATTTGGCGTAATCGTATCAACCGGAGGACAAATACCCAATAGTTTGGCCATGCGCCTTCACAGGCAGAAGATTCCAATTTTGGGAACATCGCCCGAACATATAGACCAGGCAGAAAACAGGCATAAATTTTCTGAAATGCTTGATAACATTGGCGTTGACCAGCCCGAATGGAAAGAGCTTTCCAGCATTGATGAAATTTTTGAATTTGTGGACAAAGTTAAATTCCCGGTATTGATACGTCCTTCTTATGTGCTTTCAGGTGCAGCCATGAATATTGTCTCCAATAAAAATGAACTGGTACATTTCCTGGAACTGGCCACACAAGTTTCAAAACAATACCCGGTAGTGGTATCCAAATTCCTTACCGATGCCAAAGAAATAGAAATGGATGCAGTAGCCGACAAAGGAGAAATTATCGTTTATGCCATCTCTGAACACATTGAATTTGCCGGTGTACATTCAGGCGATGCCACCATCATGTTTCCACCACAAAAAGTGTATGTAGAAACCATTCGGCGTATCAAGAAAATAAGTCGGCAGATAGCAGAAAAACTGCAAATCAGCGGGCCCTTCAATATCCAATTCCTGGCAAAAGATAATGATATTAAAGTGATTGAATGTAATTTGCGTGCATCAAGAAGTTTGCCATTTGTTAGCAAGGTGCTCAAAACCAATTTTATTGATTATGCAACCCGGGTCATGCTTGGCGAAAAAGTGGAGAAACCCAATAAGTCGTTATTTGATATTGATTACATCGGCGTAAAAGCTCCTCAATTTTCATTTTCGCGTTTAAGCAAAGCTGATCCCGTTTTAGGCGTGGATATGGCCTCAACTGGAGAAGTGGGTTGTATTGGCGATGATTACTATGAAGCAATCCTAAAGTCTATGTTATCGGTAGGATATCGCATCCCTCAAAAGAATGTACTAATCTCCTCCGGGCCTATGCGGTCGAAGGCCGAGTTATTGAATAGTGCCCAAATGCTGGTTGAGCATGGATTCCATATTTATGCAACCAAAGGCACCCGTCATTTCCTCGCAAATAATGGGATTAAAACCACTTTACTTTATTGGCCTGATGAAAAAAAGGAACCCAATACCTATTCTTATATAAAAGATAAAAAGATTGACCTGGTTATCAATATTCCAAAAGACAACACAAAAGCTGAGCTTAATAACGATTACATTGTAAGGCGGGCAGCTGTTGATTTCAATATACCTTTGATTACAAATGCAAGATTGGCAAGTGCATTTATTTATGCTTTTACAAAACTAAAAATGGAGGATCTTAAAATAAAAAGTTGGGGTGAATATTAATATCATCCTCTTAAATAATAGCTATCTTTGTAGTCAAATTTTAAACTTAATATTTAGGAAATGAAAAAAAGTATTTTAATTGCCTCATTGGCTTTGATGATGATAATTAGTTCATGTTCAAGCCTAACCATTACTACAGATTATGATAAATCTGTTGACTTCACTCAATACAAAACATATTCTTATTATGGATGGGCAGATAACAGCGATAAAATTCTTACACCTTTTGATAAAGAAAGGATAGAAAAAGCTTTTGCTGACGAATTCAATAAACGTGGATTAACCTTTCAAAAAGAAGGTGGGGACTTGACGGTTGCCCTGTATATTGTTACAGAGCAAAAGCAAGAAACTACAGCTACCACAACCGGAGTTGGAGGTATGTATGGCGGCTATGGGGGCTACCGTGGTTATGGACCCGGCTGGGGTTGGAGCGGTGGTATGTCCACAACATCATATAATACTTACGACTATACTGTAGGCACACTGGTTTGTGATGTTTTTGATACCAAAGAAAAGAAATTGGTTTGGGAAGGCGTTGGACAGGGGACCGTTGACGACAATCCACAATCAAGAGAAGATAGTACACCAAAAACCATAGCTAAAATTATGGCTCAATACCCGGTTCAACCTGTTAGTACTAAATAATAGGTATAGAAATTAGCAAGTTGAACTTTCTGTGTTAAGAACTTCCGCTATTTGTCAATAAATATAAAATTAAGCATTTGCGATTCGAAGTATATTTGTAACCTGAAATGAAGGAATCTTTTCTTTTCAGAACCATTAGGAAGGTAATCGAGAACACGGTTAAAGTGTCATCATACAATAGTTTAGACAGTCCCATATTTGGGGCTGTTTTTTTATGCAAAATCAAATAATTTAACCATGAGCAAATTAAAAGGAAGGAGTCTGGTAAGCATAACAGATTACAGCAAAGATGATATACTGAAAATACTGGATATTGCTGAAGAATTTGAACAAAACCAGCGACAGGATATTTTGAGAGGGCATGTCATTGCCTCTTTATTTTTTGAGCCGTCAACACGGACACGATTGAGCTTTGAGAGTGCAGTACAATACCTGGGTGGAAGCATTATTGGATTTGCCAGTCCTGATGTATCAAGCGTTACCAAAGGTGAATCGTTAAAAGATACTATCCTGACAGTGAGCAATTATTCTGATCTGATCGTCATGCGTAACCCACTGGATGGCAGTGCCAGATATGCCAGTGAAGTTTCTCCTGTACCAATATTAAATGCAGGTGATGGTGCCAATCAGCATCCAACGCAGTGTTTGCTGGATCTTTATTCCATCAGAAAAACGCAGGGTAGTCTCGACAATATTCATATTGCGATGATTGGAGACCTGAAATACGGGCGCACCGTACATTCGCTTGTTCAGGCACTGAGTTTATTTGGTGCTACCTTCCACTTTGTTTCACCTGATTCGTTAAAAATGCCCAGTTCGGTGAAAACGGTCGTAAAAAATGCCGGACTCGAATACCACCAATATACCGATCTTACCGAAGTAATACCCATTGCAGATATTCTTTATATGACCAGAATTCAGGGTGAGCGTTTCCCTGATCCGCTGGAATATGAAAAAGTGAAAAATGCCTATATCCTCAGCAATGATATGCTTGATGACTCTAAAGAAACTATGAAAGTACTTCATCCTTTGCCAAGAGTAAATGAAATTACCGAAGATGTTGACGATAATCCAAAAGCCTATTATTTCCAGCAAGCCAAAAATGGAATTTACATCAGGCAGGCATTGATTGCAGCAATTTTAGGACTGAAGTAAAGTTTAAGTATTACGGTTTACGATTTACGGATTATGAACTAATGCTAATTAAAATCAAACTAAAAGACTATGAAAGAAGAATTAAAAAGAAGGACAAAAGAATTTGCAAAATCTGTTTTTAGAAACACTCAGGGTTTAGATAGTAAATTCTATGATTATAAACGTCAATTGATTCGTTGTTCAAGTTCAGTTGGGGCTAATTACCGGGCAGTATGCCGTGCAAAATCCACCAAAGATTTCATAAACAAACTAAAAATCGTTGAAGAAGAATTGGATGAATCCTTGTATTTTATTGAACTTATTACAGAGTTATCTGAAAAGCCAAACAGATCATGGGATGAAACCTATCATGAAGGAGATAAATTACTCGGAATAATTGTCAAATCAATAATCACAACTCGCAAAAACCAAAAGAAGTAACACAATCAAAATCCGTAAACCGTAACTCGTAAACCGTAATAACAAGCGCTTTTATTAATCAGCCATTTAAGAAAATATAAGTTAAAATCATGAATAGAAGAACAGAATTAAAGGTATCCGCAATCAGAAATGGAACCGTTATCGATCATATACCAGCAGAGGTTGTTTACCATGTGTTTGGAATTTTAAACCTTGACCAGACAGCTAACCAAGTTTACCTTGGAACCAATCTCGATAGTAAAAAACTTGGAAAAAAAGGGATAATCAAAATCAGCGGCAAGTATTTTAAGGACAAGGAGATCAGCAAGGTAGCGCTTGTCGCGCCCAATGCAACATTGATTGAGATAAAGGATTACGAGGTAACCAAAAAAGAGAATATTCACCTGCCCGAAAGTGTTTCAACAATAGTAAAATGTATCAATCCCAAATGTGTTACCAATAATCAAAATGTACCAACATCGTTCACGGTTACCAAAGATCATAAAGGCAATATGAAGCTTTTCTGCAAGTATTGCGAAAAGGCGATGTCGCAGGCGAATCTCGAGTTTTTGTAGATTTTATATCAGCAGCACAATATTTTTTCCTTTTAACTTGTTCTCCATTTTATAGATGAAGAACCATTACATAAAGCAGCTCATATTGCAAGGCGAGCACCAACAACTGGATTTCAAATTCGAGATATCAGATGCAGCTAAAATTGCGCGCACACTGGTTGCCTTTGCAAATACCGATGGAGGAAAATTATTAATTGGTGTAAAAGATAATGGAGTGATTAAAGGCGTTTCATCCGACGAGGAATATTTTATGATGGAAAATGCAGCCCAACGTTTTTGTCAACCCGAGGTTCAGTTTACATCAAAAGAATGGGTAGTTGAGGGAAAGAAAGTACTGGAGATCGATATACCTCACAATCAATCATATCCATTTCGAGCGCCTGATCAGAATGGCAATTTTAAAGCGTATATAAGGGTAAAAGATCAAAACCTTCTGGCAAACGGAGTCTTATTGAAAGTCTGGTCAAAAAGAAAAAAGAATAAAGTGATCAAGTTTGTTTATTCCTGGCCTGTCCAGGAGATTCTGTCTTATTTAAGAGAAAATCCATTTATCACCTTGACTATTGCAATGCAACTTTCTAACTTCTCAAAATTCAAAGCAGAACATCTGCTTTCTGATTTGATCTTACTGGATGTAATAGAATTAGAATTGACTGAGTCTTCGGAAAATTACAGCTTGGCTCCTACCAACTCCATCGATTCTGTTTCAAGTGTCCACGCTTAAAAATCAATTAACCCGACTCTACAAGTGTCCACGATTGAAAATCAATTAACCCTGCTCTGTTTCAAGCGTCCACGCTTGAAAATCAATTAATTATCGAGAATCTTCAATTATGAACACCTGAAGCTAAGGGGTTAAGCAATTATCCAATCACCAATGCACCCACTCTACTTCACCTTTTTGTAGTCGTAAAACTCATAATATTCCTTAATCTCAACTATCTGACCTAATAGTTTGGCATCATAAACAATGGTTTCATCTTTAATCAGGTAGGTCTTGTTTTCAACATCAGGCATAAATTCAACGGTCATATCCAGTTTAACCACTTTAAAGATTTTTATTTTTAGCTCACCTTCATTGTAGAACCTGAGTTTGTACAGGCGTTTGGCCTCTTTATCAATATACATTTCTGCTTTGCATTGCGCCAGGAATTTATATTTATGTGGTAGTGATGATTCGTTATATCTAAGGCCAATTACTAAAAAATGTTCATCATCTTTAACGATTTCCCAACTGTTGTCATCCGGTTCAATCTTATCGTTATCCTGATTTGCATTGTGGGCTTTGTCAAAATTCTTTAATTCCTTTTTACTCGGAGAACTACCATTAACAGATTCTAATGCCCATTGACTGCCCTGTGATTTTCGGGGATCGAAAGAAGCAAGGCTTTCAGTGGTTTTGTCAGTTGTGGTTTCTGTAAATTTAGCATTGCAGGTATAATTTGAATTTTCACCTCCAAAGCTATTAAACATATTATCGGAAGAAATGCCATATTCAACAAGTTTTTTTTCAACTTCTGCTTTTTGGGCGAAAGTGTTTGTTATTGCCCCTAATATCATCAAGATAGACAGTGTGGTAGCAAATCGGATTTTTACATTTTTCATCATAAATAAAGTTTATAAATTGTGATTAATTATTTTGTTCACCTTTCAAATTCCTTGATAAAACAAAGGATTATTTAGATTGATTTTGAATTACAAAAATAACATATTACTATACCTTATTTAAAAGAGAAAAGGTAACAAATGTGGTAACAAAAAATATAACCAAAAGGAAAATATAGGAATTAGAAGCAGTCCTATTTATATATCTTTGAAAGATGAAACAAACTCACTATCTCCTCTTCTTGCTACTATTTTCAATTCCTTTATTAGTTGCCGGAAATACTAAAATCGACAGCTTAAAACAAAGTTTACAGGGTAAAATCAATAAAGAAGATGCAGCTACCTATTTTTGGATCGGGGATTATTTTAACCCGATGAATACAGATAGTGCACTTTTTTACAGCAACAAATCTCTAAATCTTTATCGCCAATTAGAAGATGAAACCGGAATTAACAGATGTTATGGATTGTTGGCCAGCATCTACAGCGAACTTGGCCTTTCGGATACTGCAATAAGGTTGGATTACAAGGTTCTTCTTTGGGCTGAAAATAATAATAAGCCAGACATGTATGCTTTTACCTGTCTCGATCTTGGTAATTCATATGTTGCATTAGACAATTATCAAAAAGCAAAAGAGTTTTATCAAAAAGCCATCAGTGGTACATACGAACCAGCGAGCCTTGCCGCTATGGCAAATATTGGATTGATCTACCTTGATTCGAACGATCCTGACAGTGCATCTTATTACTTCCTTAATGCCTTAGCGAAGTATTATGATAAAGACACAACTGATTTGCGGGTAAAGTACAATATCGCTACACTTTATTCAAACCTTGCATCTGCTGCTTTCCAAAATCAAAAATATAGAAAGGGAGTCGATTTACTTAAAAAGAGTCTTGTCACTTCAAAAGAAACCGGAAGCAATATACTGATCGTTGGAACGAATATCAAACTCGGCAGGGGTTATGATTTCTTAGATAAGTATGATTCTGCTATCCATCACTTTTCAATAGCATTGAAGATAGCAGATTCAACAAATCTTATTGCTGAAAAGGCAGATGTTTTTAAAAACCTGTCAGATCATTATTTTAAGAAAGGTGAATTTGAGAAGGCATATTCCAAACTGAGTAACTACTATAAGATCAAGGACAGTTTACAGAGTGTTGAGTATGAATCTTCTTTGGCAGAATTAGAAATGAAATATGAATTAAGAACGAAAACCAACAAGATCGAATTACTGAAAAAGATTAATAGCAACTTGTGGCTATCAGGGATATTGATTATTGTAATTATCCTTTCACTTTCCTTAATAATTATTGGAATAATAAACCGAAGAAGATTAGCATTTAAAAATGCTAAAATACTAGCTAACCTTAAGGCAGAAACATTGGCAATTAAACATTTGAAAGCCGAGACTGAGATAAAAACAATTAGCCAAAATATTATTGGACAAAACCTATTAATTGAAGAACTAGAAACAGAAATCCATAAATTAACGAGCAGTTCGGCCCGGACCGATCTTGAGGAAAAGTTATTTGCACTTCATAAAAAAAAGATACTTACCGATAATGACTGGATAGAGTATTTTCATTCATTTGGGGAGTTGTATCCAAAATTCTTTGCTATTCTCAAAAACCTTAACAACTTATCTGAAGGGGATAAACAGCAACTTATTTTCGTAAAACTCGGTTTCACACAAAAAGAGGCGTCATATTTATTAGGTATATCAACTGAAGGTGTAAAGCGGGCAAGGCAACGTCTTGCAAAAAAATTAGGTTTATTAGATGCCGGCAAACTCAAAGATTTTGTTGATAACGAATGCAAGGAATAAGGATTTTGTTTTCATGAAACCATGCATTCCTAACCCCTGAATTTTCATCCACCTTACTTCTAATATAGTAAATAACAGCACCTTAATAGATTCTGCTTAAGCTGTTCACCTTTATGTTACCCCTGAAAAATGATATAACCAATCTTTCTTATTTAGTTTTGCTCTAAATTAAGAAAAGCATCTGTTTGATAGCGTTACAGGAAACAATTAATAATTCTTAAAATCAATAATTATGAAGAACGTATTATTCGTAAGTACAATGGTCTTTTTACTGTCTCTTTTTCTGACAAATCAGGCGCAAGCCCAGGATGAGAGAGGGTTTATTGGCGGAAACTCGTTTAATGTCATAATTCCGCAGGGAAAATTGGCTGATACGTACACCCACGGGTTCGGTGTTTACGCAAATTTTGATTACAATTTTAACAAACATTTCGCAGCCAGGTTCGACTTGGGGTGGAATGACCTATCCGGCCCGGAAACTAGTTATGTTGATACACTGGGATTGGTGCATGTAAACCACCCCAATATGTCATTATGGGAATTTACAGCTGGATTTAAAGCCAGCGTTTCTGTTGTTTATATTGAAATACGTGGTGGATACTATACCGGTGTTAACAGCTGGGGTTTTGTTCCTGCAGTTGGTTTGCGAATTGGCAGGTTTGATATTCAGGGTAATTATGCCTTTGTTGGAGATAGCCAGTGGTTTGGGGGTAGAATAGGATTTTACTGGTCAAAATAGATTACTCGCTACAATAATTAAGAACTTATGCATTGCAGTATAGTATAGTTGCTGTTCATTGTGTAAAAACTTGTAACCATTATAAATAAATCTTTTTAAAACTAACAAACATCAAAAAATGAAAAAAATTATTTTCACCCTTTTAATCCTTACTGGATTTGTTACTGCTGGCATGGCACAAATTACTATTAAACCGGCTTTTGGGCTTAACGCTTCCCGCTTATCAACTGATCCGGGTAATTGGAAACATGACGGTCGTTTAGGTTTCCAGTTTGGCGGCTCGGTGGCTATTGGTAAAAAGTTTTATGTTGAACCCGGTATTTTCTGGATGAAGAATAATGCTGACATTACCCACACCGGTGACGGAGGAAGTGGCCCAACAAAATTCAATCATAACATTTCAATGATTCGTGTTCCTGTATTCGCTGGTTTCAATATTCTTGGTAATGAAGAATCATTAGCAGATCTCAGGGTATTCCTCGGACCTGCTATGAATATTGTTACCGGGATAAACAATAGCGAAGACCATCCTGACTCTCCTAAGAAAGAAGATTACAAATCCGTTATTTGGGGCGGAGATATCGGATTGGGTGTTTCGGTATGGTGGTTATTTCTTGATGCGGGTTATGAATTTGGGTTTTCCAAAGTCTACAAAGACAATGACAAATTTGGTTCTGCAAAAGCCAGTGGTTTATGGACTAACCTGGGTGTTCGTATTCGGTTGTAATTTTTGGTTTAACGATATTTACATAAAGGGGTTGGTAGATGTCAGTTCCTTTTCCTATTTTTGCTCATCATTTGAAATGAGACAACTCCATAAAATATCATTGGTTTTTCTGGCTATTTTGATCGCGGCATTCAATAATAATTTCTATGCTCAAGAATTTGGATCAAATGTCATTGGTGTTGAAAAAAATGAAATTAATACAGCAAAGGTTGGGTTTAAGCCTGATGTAAGCATTTCACTTGGAACCTCTTTTTCAAGTTTCGCACCTGGTTTCAATGGTTTCGGTACATATATTGCACCGGAGATCAGCTTTCCTGTTTATAAAAAATTCAGCATGCAGGTCGGATTGGGATATTCAAGTATGTTTTACGGATATCAGGGTGAAAGTATGTTTGGTTCAAATCCATCACAATATGGCAATATCTATGTTTCAGGAACCTACCAGGTAAATGAAAAACTGACCATCCGGGGTACGGGCTATAAAACGTTTCTACTCAACCCGAACAATTTTAACGAAAACGGAAATGCCAATTACTATGATTTCAGCAACCAGGGTGTTCGGCTGGATATGGATTACAAAGTGTCTGATGAATTTAGAATAGGAATTAGTTTTGAATACCGCGAGCAAAAATATCCCGGTTTCAATTATCACAACCCCGGTGGTTTTAATAATTTCGGCTCACCTTTCAGAACTCCCGGTTTTGGACCTTCCTTTTAACTCGCCTGCTTTTCCTTCTTTATTGCATAGCTTTATTTAAATTATTTTATAACAGGCAACTGCTTTTGTTGATTAATCGGATCAGGCGATCCGGACTAACCCGATCATACTTTTACGTACCTAAGTCCATGAAAGCAATACCCAGGTCAATGTCCTCCTTAATATTTTTAATGGTCTTTTCGGAAAGCATTTTGTAGAAGTCACCCCGAAAAATCTGGTAATCTTTGTGAATTGGGCAGGGTTTCTCGTCATTGCATTCGTGCAACCCCAGTCCGCATATGCTAAAAAAAGCAAGGCCGTCAATTGATTCTATTATCTTCAACAATGAAATTTCCATGGCATTGTTATCAACACAAAAACCACCATTAGGTCCTTTGGCCGAAGAAACAATGTTCTTGCGTGCCAATTGTTGCAGCACCTTACCAAGGAAATGTTCCGGAAAATCCAGATCTTCTGCTATCTTTTTTGTGCCATATCGCTGTTTGGGCGATGAATTTACAGCCAGGTAAACCATAGCGCGGATGGCATATTCTGTGGATTTTGAAAACATTATTGTTTAATCAATATTAATTTGTCCTTTTGTGAATCTTCATGTCTTTGCGATTCTTTACTTAAGAAAGCTTAAGCGTTTAAGCATTAAGCATTCAATTCCGCCCGGCCATCGTCACTAATCATGTCAGGATTCCACTGAGGCTCCCATACGAGATCCACAAGCACTGCATGTTCAGGGTAAGTATTCTCCAGAACTGTTTGAATATGCTGGATAATTGTATCGCCAACAGGGCAACCAGGCGTTGAGAGCGTCACGTCAACATCAAGCGTTTTAGCTTTATCATTTTTCAAAACCTTATAAATAAGTCCTAAATCAACAATATTGACTGCTACTTCAGGGTCAGGTACCTGCTTTAAAACTTCATACACTTTTGCTTCTTCTTCGGTAATATTTTCCTGTATCATTTTATTATTTTTTTGTGAAATATCATTTTATATACGTTGATTCCATAAACCATGCTGGTAAAAAACATCGCTACTGCAGCAAATAGAAGAACAATTTCAATTGAAAATACCAGGCCTGCGATAAACAGCACAATACTGGCTACAAACGAATACATATGTACTGTGGCCAATTTATCGCTATACAAATCAGCTACCAACGGAACCTTCTGCTTTCCAACCAATTTCTGATAATAAAAAAGCCAAATAATAAAAGGGAGTGTTTTGTAGGTTTGTCCAAGAATCAGACCCGTAAAGAAACCATAAATCAGCAATAATCCCGAAATAATTTCTATTCTTCCAGCAGGAAAGCCGAAAGCACTATTTCCAAAATAAGTACCAATAAACGACAATGTAGTCAAGGCAAACATGATTAGTCCGATAGCCGAAAGTTTCATTCCAATATCAAGTTTTCTTCTCATACGATGCGAAAAAACATCGTAATTAAAAAGCAAAAACAATACAAGTCCAATAAAAATCAGGATAAACGAAATCACATCAATAAATTCCGGAACTTGCTTAATGAAAGTTACTGCAAAAATGATAAGTAATCCGGCATTAATTAAATAAAAACCCCATTTCAACAGCGCCTCCCTCGTTCTGTGAACAATAAGAAACATGGGCATTAACTTGGCTGCAACACCAATTACCAACATTAAAAACCATCCCACCAGGCCAATAACTGCATGAGTTTTCATAAACTCTGTATGGGCAACAGGTAATAGGTTATATGACAAGTTAATAACTGTAAATAGACCTAAAAGAACTGTCAGCAATAAATAAACCCCGGAGGCCATAATATAGAACTTACTGATACTTTTCTCATTTGACGATAATGCACTTTTAAATGTGTTAAAGGCAAATAAAATAATTGCAAAAATCACCAGCGAACCCCCAACAATAAAGTTATTTGTAAGTTGGAATTTATATCCCAAAAAGGCAGCTATTAAAAAAAAGAGCCCTACTACCAGACTACCAAGAGTAATAATGGCAAGTTTCTCGCTATACAATTTCACCTGCATAACCACCGGAATAAGCTGGTACAAAGCTCCGAAAATTATCATCGACACCCAGCCAAGAATCATCAGGTGCACAATAGAAAGCACTGATCCGCTGATGTGATAGCCCAATAAATCCTGGTAGTTGAAAATAGCAAACAAAGATGCCACCAAAAAACTAACTGTCCCTATTAAGAAATGAGGTACAACAACCCAAACCGAGGGTGCGTTTTTTGTACTAAGTCCTACTTGCATTACTTAAAAATTATAAGTTTTATATTCGACTCATCAATTTCATCTGAAACCCATTTATAGCCCCTGTCTTCCAACTCAGGGATAAGATACTGAGGTAGTTTTTTGTGATGCACAAACAAAGCATGGTCTTCGGCAACACCTTCAATTTCTTCTAGAATTGTTACCATTGGCATGGGCATTTCCAAATCGCGAACATCAATTTCCTTCATTTTACCGGCAAATTTTTGCTCAGCTTGCTCAAAGCTTAGTTCACTAACTGTGGCTCCATCGCTCTCCTCTTTTCCCTTACCATCAAACTTTTCTAAATAGGTATGCACAACCCCATTCTCAGGTCTTTCAGTTTCATATGCATAGCCCTTTTTCTTTAAAATGTTTAACAGCGGGATTGGCTCAAAAGTATTTATTATCAACAAAGTGTGGTTCTCGTCCATTATTTTCAACTTTGCCATAATTGCCTCAAATGGGTCTGTTCCACCCTCCAGTATCGGGCGAACATCCAATTCTACTATAGTTTCTTTTCTCATATCTGAATCTTTTTTTCTTAATCTATATTTATCTTTCGGCGAAGCAGTTTCACAGCCGCAATCATCATCTATTTTAAAACCAATCTCTTTTAGTTTATCAATCATAACACAAACCGGTACCCCTCCGATCCTGGCAGCATCAGCAATACTAACCCTTGGTGCAAGTGCTTTCCGCAGTAATGGATTCCTGAGTTTTTTAAAATGTTTATTTATCGAACTTATAACATCTATGGTCGCAGCATTATGTTCAATAAGTTTTGAAATCTTTGTTTTTGCACTTATTACCATCATTATTTTTTTGCAAAAATATATATTTTTTCTTATTTAAGACAAAAAGGTCTTTTTTTCTTTATTTATTTTTTTTAATCTAGAACTTATGTTTTTTTGGGCAGCGATCGGGCTATCCGCTCTAGCAAATTTGTGCTGTCGGTATTTTATTGGGCGTCACGGGGGCTTCCTATATCAGCCCCGTTACTTCCATAAAATAATCCAACATCACTTCAGTTGGCTACCGCTTCTATCCCTGCTGCAAGATGACTTCTAACTTCAGACTTTACCAGACTTTTGATTTTCTGCTTTTCAATTCCAACTTCTTTCTTTTTCCTTTTAACTTTGTCATATAAACAAATTAAATGCGAACATGCTAGTTATTATTTCACCCGCAAAGACCTTAAAAACAGATATTCAGGCAATTGAGAATTCAACCACCCCTGTTTTAATAAATAAGTCAAAAATACTTTCTGAAATTTTGAAAGCATACAAACCTGCACAACTCGCCGGCTTAATGGGAATTAGTACTAAGCTTGCCTGGTTAAACTTTGAACGCTATCAGCAATGGAAAGCACCTTATATATATAAAGAAGCACTTAATGCAATTTATGCTTTTAGGGGCGAAGTTTACAACGGACTTGATATTGACAGCTTTTCAGAAGAAGACGTTGCATACACCCAGGATCACTTAAGAATTCTATCGGGCTTATACGGAGTCTTAAAACCTTTGGATGCAATTCTTCCTTATCGGCTGGAAATGGGAACTAAGTTAACAGTACGTGAACACAAAAACCTTTATCAATTTTGGGGAGATTTAATTACACAGACATTAAATAATGATTTAAAAGCATTTGGAGAAAATACGCTAATAAACCTGGCTTCAGAAGAGTATTTTAAAAGCATTAACACAAAATTGCTAAAAGCAAACATAATTACGCCTGTTTTCAAGGAAAATAAAGGCGGCAACTATAAGGTAATCAGTATATATGCAAAAAAGGCAAGAGGTATAATGACTCGTTTTATTATGAAAAATCGTATAAGACAAGTTAACGACATCAAACATTTTGAACAGGAAGGATACTATTTCAATGAAATTTTATCAAATAAATCTTTATTTGTGTTCACCCGCGGCTAATAAGTTATTAAATTTAATCACCATATAGATTTGATTGTCCGGCTATTACAATTGTTAATAATTCTATATGTAAAATTTTCTTGATAATATCAGAAAAGAAATTACTTTTGCCGCTCGATTTACGATACGTTCATAAAAATCACTAGGTCAATACCAACATTCTATTTACGACTAATAATTAATATTAGGCGTAACTATATGACTTTAAGTAGCGTATTAATTTCAATCATTTATTGCAAATTTTTACTTGTACATTAAAAAAAAGAGTATTACTTTTGCATCCCCTTACAAAGGGGAAGAAGAGGAAAAAAGAGTTCATAGACATAATGAAAGCAAGCCAAGCACAGGAACAATAAAAAGCCCCTGTTTTTTTTATCTTAAGGGATAGATGAATAGGAG
>JAUVKF010000094.1 GCA_030596395.1 Chlorobiota bacterium
TGATCAGAAACACAATGATATTTTAATGTCAGAAACTGAAAAGAAAACCGCTGCTGCCGAAGCAGAGGTAAAATCGCAGGAAACTGCTGAAGTTGAAGATAAAACAGCAGAAACAAGCGAAGAAAACACCACCCCAAAAGCAGAAGAAAAACCTGCTGAAACTGAAACTCCCGCTGAAGAACCTAAAGCAGAAACAGAAGCAACTGAGGAAACAAAAACCGAAGAAGCGCCTGCAGTTGAGGAAACAGCAGAAGTTGTAGCAGAGGAAGCAGCGGCAGAAGTTGTAGCTGAAGAAACAGCGGCAGAAGTTGTAGCTGAAGAAACAGCAGCAGAAGTTGTAGCTGAAGAAACCGCAGCAGAAGTTGTAGCAAAGGAAACCGCAGCAGAAGTTGTAGCTGAAGTTGAGAAAGCCGAAGAAACTGTAGAAGAAGTTTCAACAGAACCGGGTGAGTTTGACTGGGAAGCACTTAGTAAAAAGCAAGATGTATATACTGATGATGAACGTGCAAAATTAGAAGACGTTTACGGAAGTACACTCAGCTCGATTACTGAGCATGAAGTAATTGAAGGAACAATTGTGTCCATCAGCGCCCGTGAGGTTGTTATAAACATTGGTTATAAATCTGACGGCGTTATCCCTTTCAATGAATTCAGGTACAACCCTGATTTGAAAGTAGGTGACACAGTTGATATATATGTTGAAAGCCAGGAAGATGCAACAGGCCAGATGATTTTGTCGCATAAAAAGGCACGATTGTTAAAATCATGGGATCGCATTAACGAAGCTTTCGAAAAAGATGAGATCATTAACGGTTACGTAAAATGCCGCACCAAAGGTGGTTTGATCGTTGATGTATTTAATATCGAAGCATTCCTGCCAGGATCGCAGATTGATGTCAAACCTATCCGCGATTACGACATTTATGTTAACAAGACCATGGAATTCAAAGTGGTTAAGATCAACCAGGAATATAAAAACGTAGTAGTATCGCATAAAGCCCTTATTGAAGACGAACTCGAACAGCAAAGAGCAGAGATCATCTCCAAACTTGAAAAAGGTCAGGTGCTTGAAGGAATCGTTAAGAATATTACCTCCTATGGTGTATTTATCGATTTAGGCGGTGTTGACGGACTGATTCATATTACCGACCTTTCATGGGGACGAATTAACCATCCCGAAGAAGTTGTTGAACTCGACCAGAAAATGAAGGTTGTAATCCTCGACTTCGATGATAACAAAAAACGTATTGCACTTGGCTTAAAACAACTTTCACCACATCCATGGGATTCGTTGGATGAAAATATGAAAGTGGATGATAAAGTTACCGGTAAAGTTGTTGTTATTGCTGATTACGGTGCATTTATCGAAATTGCCGCTGGAGTAGAAGGACTGATCCATGTCTCTGAAATGTCATGGTCGCAACACCTGCGTACAGCACAGGATTTCCTTAAGGTAGGCGACGATGTTGAGGCGGTTATATTAACACTCGATCGTGAAGAAAGAAGGATGTCGCTGGGCATGAAACAACTGATTACTGATCCATGGAGCAATATCCGCGACAGGTATCCTGTTGCTTCAAAACATACGGCAAAAGTGAGGAACTTTACCAATTTCGGAATCTTTGTTGAGATTGAAGAAGGTGTTGACGGTTTGATCCACATCAGCGACCTGTCATGGTCGAAAAAAATCAAGCATCCTGCTGAATTTACCAAGATTGGTGAAGACATTGAGGTGGTTGTTCTGGATGTTGATGAAGAAAACCGTCGTTTGAGCCTGGGTCACAAACAACTCGAAGAAAATCCATGGGATGTATTCGAAACAGTATTTACTGTTGATTCGGTACACCAGGGAACAGTTATTTCTGCCCACGATAAAGGTGCTATCGTTTCATTGCCTTATGGCGTTGAAGGGTTTGCTCCGGGCCGTCATCTGAGAAAAGAAGATGGCAGCCAGATTAAAGCTGACGAAACTGCTGACTTTAAAGTGATCGAATTTTCGAAGGATAATAAAAAGATCATTATTTCGCATACGCGTCTCTTTGAAGAAGACCCACGCGCAACCAAAGCACGCGAAACAAAGAAGGCTGATTCTGAAGCCAAGGCTGCACAACGCAATGTGAAGAAGGTTAACGAGAAGCTCGAAAAAACAACTTTGGGCGACCTCGATGTACTGGCAAGCCTGAAATCAGATTTGGAAAAGAAAGAGAAGGGTAAGAAATAAATCCTGATTTGACACTGATATTAAAAAATCCCCGTTCCGGTTCATACCAGAGCGGGGATTTTTTAATTTTGGAGGTCAATACGCATCTAATGAATGATTTTAAAGTAACAGTTCTGGGCAGTGGCTCTGCAGTACCAACCTCATGGCATAACCCTTCAAGCCAAATGGTACAGTACATGGGCAAACATTTTCTGATTGACTGTGGTGAAGGAACACAAATGCAGATTATAAAGTACAAAGTAAAAACCAAAAACCTTGATCATATTTTTATATCTCATCTGCATGGAGATCACTTTTACGGCCTGATTGGACTGATTAATTCTTTTCATTTGATGAGAAGGGAAAAGCCACTATACGTTTATGCATCAGAAGAATTGAAAGGGCTCATTGACTTTCATCTTGAGGTTACCAATACAGAGCTTAACTACCGGATCGTTTTTACCTTTCTTGAGGATGAAAAAGATAAACTGCTTTATGAAGATAAATACCTGACCATTACATCTTTTCCATTAAAACACAGCATAGCGGTATGGGGATTTTTAATCAGGGAGAAGATGGGAAGGCGAAGGCTCAACAAGACGTTTGTGAAGGATTATAATCCGACACCTGAAGATATTGCACTGATTATCGGAGGAGGAGATTTTACCACGGCTGATGGAAAAGTGTTGAAACATATGGATATAACATTACCGCCGCATAAACAGCGGTCGTTTGCTTATTGCAGCGACACGGCTTTCCTCGAATCAACCTCTGAACATGCAAAAGGTGTTGACCTGTTGTATCACGAATCCACATTCGACAATTCGAACCAGGCACTTGCAGAACAAACTTTACACAGCACTGCTGCACAGGCAGCCATGGTGGCAAAAAAAGCCGGGGCAGGAAAATTACTGATCGGTCATTATTCGGCACGGTATAAAGACCTGGATGCTTTACTTGCAGAAGCGCAGGAGGTGTTTCCTGAATCGTATTTAAGTGAAGAAGGAATAACTTACGAAATCGAATAGTATCAGTTTTTGGACAGGTAGTCCTCCCGCCTTCTCCGTCAGATGACGGATACGAGCGGGCAGGCAGTCGGCAGCCTTCAGTCGGCAGTCCTCAGTTGGCATTCGCCAGCCATCCAGTCACCAGCATCCAGTCACCAGCCGCCCTCTCTAACCCCAATAATTTAGTTGTTCCCTGTGAATAAATAATTTCCTCAAAGTGTAACATTGCAATGATAACTCCGTAATCAGAAATACAGCTAGAAGGTGCCATTACAACCTGCTTTTTTCATAGGCAAATCTTATATCTGGAATACAATCCCTTGCAGTAATGGAGCAGGGATTTTTTTGTTCACCAAAGACCTTCCAGAGTTCGCAGAACCCGGAAGAGTCTGATCCGGAGTTCGCAGAACCCGGAAGAATCTGACCTAACGTTCGCAGAACCTGAAAGAGTCTGATTTACCACTTGAAAAACCTATTTGAAAAGTAAGTGCTGTAGAAAAAGAGTCTTGAACTGAAACCTGCGATCCGCCTTCAAATAATTTCTTTGATAGTTTCAATCCCGCGCAACCAATCATTTTAGTATCCGTATAATCAGGCAGTCGTACAATATTTACCAAGTGGAGTTAATCCATTGCCCTCGTTCATCCTTGAATGGGGGCTTTTTCATTCATCTGTTTTATAAAAATAAGCGTATAACATAGTGTGAGCTACAGTGCCAATACCACTATCTGAATGCGCACCGTTCCCCTGCTGTATTGGGGCAGGGGGTTTTTTGTTAAGCGCCGCTTTACTTTTAAAAGGATGAACTTCATTCTAAGAAGTCTCATCAATACAAAAAAGTATAGGTCAGGGAATTCCTTTACTGATCATTTTTTTGTGATACTGAGTTTTTTTCTTCTGCCAGCCAAACAATTGCATTGCTCAAACTGTAACAAAAAATAATAATTTAAGTAAATAATATTGTCAGTGTATCTGGATATTAGAGTTTGCTTGAATTTATTAAATCATATATCATGAAGATATTAATAACAAGCGTTGGCAGCCTGGTTGGCCAGAATATACTTGAGGTGCTTAATTACTCCAGAGATTATTTTGATGTTGTAGGTGTCAACTCGGTAGCAAAGGCCGCAATTTACGAATGTGATCGTGCCTATTTGACAGGACAGTCTGAAAAACCTCCTTCAGAGTACGCCGAACGATTGCTGGAAATAATTAATGAAGAGAACCCTGATCTGGTAATTCCAGCAAGGGATATTGATATAACCATACTTGCGATATTACAGGAAAAATATCCGGAATACAGGGGGAAATTTCTCTGTGGAACTGCCGAACTTGCAGGCATGATGGAAGACAAATGGCTTAGTTATCTGTTTGCAGAAAAGAACAAGCTTCCGTTTGCGAAATCTGCTATTCCTGATTCGGATAGTGGACACAAAGCCGTAAAAGAACTTGTTAAAAAATATGGATATCCATTGGTAATGAAGCCCCGCAGTAGGTTTGCGTCCCGGAAAGTCAGATTTATAACAAATGATGATCAGCTTGAAAAAGCATTGCTGGCCGATCATGTGGTTTTTGAAGAATATCTTGGCAATGCTCAGAAAGTGAAACAATTAAATGATAGAATCGAAACATGTGGAACTCCATTGTACTATTCGCTTGAAGAGCATAAATATTCATTGCAAACCTTAATTCGTCCCGATGGAAATTTTGAGGAAATATGCGAAACACTTCATGTAATGAAAAACAGTATTAGCACAGAAGCCGAAAGAATTCATGATTCGGAACTCGCAGAAGTTGGTGAGAATTATGCACAGGTACTGGCATCAATGGGTTGGGCAGGACCGGTCAATATTCAGTGTCAGAAGGATTCAACAGGAAAATTTTCTGTATATGAACTGAATGGGCGAATGACGGGCGCAACCGCTGCACGCTATTACCTGGGATACGATGAATTGTCATTTATATTTGATGCTTTTCTGGATATTAAACTTCCGCATAGCCACAGGTTTAATTCGCAGACATATACTATTAAAAAACCGGTAATCTCATTAATGGATGACGATTCAATCTCAATCCTGAAAAAATATGGAAAGTGGGATAAGCAGTATGAATTAGATATCATGTATATTTAGAGACTGTTTGGAATTATTCAATAATCTTATAAGATCTTTGCAAAACACCTATTTTGTCATCCTCGAGCGTAGCGAAGGATCTTTAAGTACTTTATAAACAGAGTGTAAAGATTCTTCTCCGCCAACTGGCGGATCAGAATGACAGTTTTCTGAAGTTTTGCAAAGGTGTCCTTATATGAATCTCTGCATTTCTTCCCTCATCGCTTCGAAATCATTTTTCACGATCTGTCCGTATTAACAATTTCTTGATGCCCTCTTGATAATTACTAATAAGAGTACCCTGATATTTACAGCAAAGATTATTAGGTTTGCAGCTTACTAAAAAGCAAACACTGATGAAAAAACACTTTGTTCTTATTCTGCTTGGTTTCATATCATTTTCAGTACTAAGCCAGATACCCGACGGCTATTATGATGACGCTGATGGCCTATCCGGAGACGCCCTCAAAACGGCTTTGTATAACATAATTGATGACCATACCGAGTTTTCGTATGCTGCTGTTAAAGAAGCATTGAAAAATACTGATGAGGACCCGGACAATTCAAACAACATAATATGCCTTTATACGGGATGGTCGTATGCCAAAACCGAATTTGGAAATGGTTCCGAACAATGGAACAGGGAGCACGTTTGGAGTAAGAGCCACGGTGACTTTGGGGATGTGGCGCCCGCCGGAACTGATTTGCACCACTTAAGGCCTACAGATGCTTCGGTAAATTCAGCAAAAAGCAGCAGGGATTTTGATTTTGGAACTATACAATACATTGATGGATCGGGCGCAACCGAATGTTATTATAGCGGCACCGATATATGGGCACCATGGGATCAGGTAAGAGGTGATGTTGCCAGGATGATCTTTTACATGGCTACACGTTACGAAGGAGACGGAGGTGAACCAGATCTTGAAATTGTCGACTATGTGAATTCTGCACCTTCCAACGAACCCTATTACGGAAAGCTTTCAACATTGCTGGTTTGGCATAATGCCGATCCGGTGGACGACTGGGAACGGAACCGTAATGATGTAATTTATTATAGTTACCAGGGCAACCGGAATCCGTTTATCGACCACCCGGAATATGTTGCAGAGATTTGGGGGGAAACCGGCTCGACCACAAGCCTGATTATTGCAGAAGTAGCAGACCCAGACAATGCGGCAAACGCCAAATATGTTGAGCTTTATAACCTTGGTACCGACCCTGTTAACTTCAACAGCGAAACCTGGTATTTATCATGGCAGGCAAATGGTGGCTCTTGGGCAAATGTGCAATTGACAGGTACAATTGGAGCAGGCGAAACTTTCATCTTATCATATAATGCCACCGAGTTTTTCAATTCCTATGGCTTTAATGCCGATATGAACAGCGGTGTTGTTAGCGGCAATGGTGACGATGGCTATTACCTGTATTTTGGAGCTAATAATGCATCAGGAACACTGATTGATGCATATGGCGTAATTGATGTTGACGGAACCGGCGAAGATTGGGAGTATACCAACACAAAAGCTGTCAGGGCCTATCATGTTGCTTCGCCCAATGCTACATGGACGGCTTCGGAGTGGTTTATCAGCGCTACAGCCGATGACAGCGATATGACCCCCGACTGGCACCGCAAATCCCTCGACTGGAACGGAACCACCTCAACTGATTGGCATACGGTTGATAACTGGACTGAAGGCGCGGGAAATTCAAGTTTCCTTCCTGATGCCAGCAGTAAAATTACCATTAGCTCCAACACAAACAATACAATTGTAACCGGTGTAGCATCATGTGGTGACGTTACTGTAAATGGAACCGGTAATTTGATCATCAGCACCGGCAGTAACCTCACTGTAGGAGGGAATTAACCTTATCGCCGCGAATGCGCGAATTTTTGATATAGCAAGGAAATCCACGTCCTTTGGTCGTGGTAATGCTTGTATTGCTTCGCATTAATAAATTTCATTTGGTTGTGCCAACGGCATCCTTTTGGACAGAAGTCTGAAGACAGGAGACCGAAGTGGATTATTGCTAAATTATCCTGTTCTTCAGGCTTCCGACTTCTGACTTCCGACTTCTGTTTTCTAAACCTATCACATTCATTTCATAAAGGCTTAGTGATCAAATAGGTCATATAGTAACATTTTTAAAATATGTTCGTATGCCCGAGAGACTAATAAATGGAATAAAATCAAGGACTTATGAAAAACAGGATCATTTTAATGCTGTTAGCCGGTATACTTTTAGCCGGACAGAGCTGCAACAAGCCGGAAGATGACTATACGATTCCTGAGGGAATGCAGATACTCAGTCATGTGAACACTTATTACGATAACCACATGGTAGTTGATACCTTTTATTATGATTCCCATTACGAATTAACCAGGCTGGACCGCAGGGACGGGGATTTGGAAAGTCAGTTTTATTTTGAAGATAAAAAATTGAGTGAGGGTAAAGTGATGATAAGGGAAGAAGGGCAGGGTGTATCGTACTCAATTAGTTACATGAATGACGGTAAAATGTCGGTCTCGAAAAATACCAAAGCTTATATTTTAAGTGAAAGCGAATCGGGTTATTACACACTTTTAACCTGCTATACCCGTGAACCATTTGAGGAATGGGATGAAACCTATATTTGTGAGTTTAGCTGGGAAAACGGAAACATGAAAAGCAGATGCATCAACCGGGAAAAAACTTACTATTATTACGATGATAAACCAAATCCCATGGCCGGTTACATTGTCTGGGGATTTTTTGTTGATGACTTATATTTAGGCACCACCAACAACCGTATTGATGCCGGCTACCAGTATGAGTATGATGAACTGGGTTATCCGGTTCGCCTTATAGCTCCAGGGTATGTTCGGGAGTATTTCTACAATTAGACGTAGTTGTCGCACATATTAAACACCTTAAGTTTCGTTCACAACGACAGGCCGTTTTAGTAAAATACCAACCTTTTATTCAAATTTATAAATCCAGTTACTTAGTTGACTATAAATTGAATAATAACTAATTAACCGAATTTAAAATTTAATATTTCAATTAAGTCAACTCTTATTAGTTATCGGATATATGTAATATATTTGAAGCCTTAAAAGGCATCATGTTATTATTCATTAAACTGATGATAAACACGTGACTTAGTGGGCGAAGTTGTGCCAGGACAAACGAGTTAAAAAGTTTATTAAGGCTTAGGCGTTGTTTCATTCAGGCAATCTTCTCCTTCAGCTGAAGGATCGCAACCCCTGCTCTAACTTATGAAACCACAGCCCCTGGCGATGAATGAGATTGCCTACCCGTCCCCGTCAGAATAATCCAGCCGGGCAGGCCACGGTCTTCGGCAACTGCCGGATCCCTCGTCTCACTTAAATTACATAACTTTAATATGAGGCTGAAATATAGACAGACTAAACAACCTGACCTATATTTTGTAACTTTAACTTTGAAAAAATAATACTGAAATGACTCTCATAGTAATAAAACCCAAATCGAAGTCAGAAAAGAATTTACTCACACGGATGCTAAAGAAAATGAACATTGATGTGCAAGTGGTGGAAGAACCTATTCCGAATTATGAAACACAGGAAGCGATGGAAGATGCAGATAATAGAATTGGCACAAGGGTACTAGATTCAAAAAAACTTTTTGATTTACTCGGGATTTGATGTATAAACTTGTTTTTACTAATAGGTTCAGAAAAGACGTCAAACTTTTACAGAAAAGAGATTATGATATGGGTTTACTAAAACATGCATTCAGAATCTTGAAGAAAAAGGAGAATTACCTCAATCAAATAAACCGCACAAATTATCTGGAAAATATTCAGGTTTCTGGGAAGCCCATATTAAATCTGATTGGTTGATCATTTGGAAATTATATATAAATGAAAAAGAAATTTGGTGAACACGTACAGGTACCCATTCCGACCTGTTTTAATGGTTTTTCAAAGAATGACTGACGTATATTGAATAAGTTTACCTGCCCTGCCTTTCAGAATCATTCAGCCGGGCAGGCCACGGTCTCCGTCAGCTGACGGATCCCTGCGCCACCGCTATAGCTTTTGCGACACGCGGTCGCAATATTCAAGTACTTAACTTTGCTACGAAGCCAAACCCTAACCCAACAAAACAAAGTGCAGTATTACGATTCTGCGAGGCCTGCCTGCCGACCCAGGCAGGAGCGCAGCGCCGCGGCCCGTCTGACCGATTCATCCGGGCGGGCAGACTCAAAAAACAAACCCGGAAACTAACTTATGAAACCCCAACCCCGCGCAATACTGATGTTTCATAACTTTGATGTAAAGCCAAAAGCTTGTACCAACCAATCCGTTAGATAAATTAAATTTGCCGGGCTTTAATCGATAGCTTGATCAGCCATTGTGCAGTCAATATTATGTGACTGAGGGGGCGGAGCTGTGGCAGGGCAGAAAATTTAATCAGGCACTGGCGTTAGACGAGATTGCCCGTCCGACCGGAGGTCATCCAGGCGGGCTTCGGTCGGTTAAGGCCTCTCACGTCTCACTCAAATTCCATAGCTTTGTTACGCAACCAATTTAATAACAATTAATGAAATACGAGCTCTCTAAACATGCTGTTGACCAAATGAAAAAGAGGGATATTTCCCGAAATATTGTTAACGAGGTATTCAAAAATACTGACGATATTGTTAAGCACGATAGTTGTTTAACGGTCTATCAAAAAGTAATTGAAGAGAAAGAAAACAAATATCTTTACAGAATATTTGTCAATATTTGTAAAAGACCTGCGTTAATAGTTACAGTTTACAAAACTTCAAAAATTAAGAAATATGAAAATAAAATACGATAAAGAAGTTGATATCATCTACATTCAGTTTTCTGATGATAAGATCAATGAGAGCGATGAGGACAAACCGGGTATTATTATTGACTATGATTACAATGGCAACATTGTCGGCATAGAAGTACTGAATGCATCTACAAAAATGGAACATCCAAATAGCGTTATCTACGAAGTCGCTTAACACTTTAGATGAAATTTCATTCAGATATTTTATGTTAAACACGATTCTGCGAAGCCTGCCTTCCGTCCAAGGCAGGAGCGCAGCGATGTGGCAGTTGCTTCGGTCATTTCTCCCTCGCAATACTCAAGTACTTAACTTTGTTACGAAGTTGTATGCTAAACCTACAAAACAAGCTTATAAAACACAATTCTGCGAGGCCAACAACTCCGCGCTTTTTAAACAACCACGGAACAGCAATGGAGGCCGCGGCCCGTCCGACCTGCCTCAGCCGGGCAGGCAGACTCAAACAACTTACCCTGCCCGTCCGTATCCGTCAGCTGACGGAGCAGGCGGGACCGCACCAATTTATGAAACCCCAACCCCTCGCAATACTGATGTTTCATAACTTTGACGCGAAAAACAACTAATGCCAATTAAATATCAAAATGCGCTTTTAGAATTTGAATTATTTTTTATGAGTATCGGTAAAGTTACAGAAAAATATACTATCTTAAAGGAAACAATTATGACATGAATCTAATCAAATTTATCGATCGTTTTCCAGATGAAGACAGCTGTAAGCTAAGGTTTAAAGAGATAAGGGATCAA
>JAUVKF010000003.1 GCA_030596395.1 Chlorobiota bacterium
CACATCATTGTTATCAATCAGATAGGTAAATCCAGCACCTGACATGATCGAAATTCCTCCGCAGTTGTTATTCAGAATCCTGTTCTCAGCAACCCCTGCTCCCTGTTGGAAATTAATAGCGCCAAGGTCATTGTTATCGATGGTAAAACCATAAATGGGTCCGGGAGTTGTGTCATTTACGGGGATTCCAGATCCATGTGCGATTACAATCAGGTCGGTGCCACAGTTCCGTAAAATGTTCGGTTCATCGAACGGTCCTTCACTGGTCCCCCGGTTAAACCGAAATTCCAGGAAATAAAGATCCTCAAGGCCAATGGAGAGATTGCTTTCCTCCTGGTCAACAATAATTCCTTCGATGAGCGAGCTTTCTCGTCCTTCACCCTCCAGGCCTACGCCGGCTTTCAGGTACAGCACGTTATTATAGCCTGACCAGGATTCATCGGGATGATACGTTCCCGCTTTAATCATGACCGTGCTGCCTGCCGTGGCGGCGGCAACGCCTTCCTTAATGGTGTTGAATGGATGTTGTTCGCTTCCGTCTTCAATGCCGGTGTTGTTGGAGGCATCGACATAAATTGTTTGTGCACCGAGATTGAAAACCCAGGCAATAATCATTGCTGTGAAAATTGTAAATATTGTTTTCATGGCTTTTTATTTTTTGTTATTCATTGTTATTTGCTTCGCGTCATTTGCTCTGCAGCCGTCATTTCACACGTATTTTGTCATTCTGAGCGTATGCGAAGGATCTTTATGAATACCTATTAAAGATCCTTCATTTCGCTCTGCTTCATTCAGGATGACAGATTTCCCTTGCTTTTCATTTTTGAATAATCAATTTCTTTGTTACACTTTTGTTTTCCATTATCAGGCGACAGAGATACACCCCGCTTCTCAAAGCGCTCACATCTATTTCCACAGTTTCTATTCCTGCAGGTATTTGTTTTTCGAGGAGTTTTCTACCGTTCAGGTCGAAAAGTTCTATGGTAGTTTCGTCAATTCCAAACTCCAAACTCCGAACTCTAAACTCATTCTTAGCCGGATTCGGGTAAACATCAATAGTCGTTTCCATCTTTTCAGCAATAGCGATTGGAAATAAAGAGGCTATGTAAAAGTGATAAGAGGTGAAATGACTTTCCTGAAGGTTTTCATAATCAATAACTAGTGATTTCAGAGGAATATCAGGCATAAAAAACGCTGCTGCTGCTTCGCTATCATCCATTCCGCCGATCACCAGGCTGTCATAAACCACATAATCTTCGGGAGTGTCAGAGCCCAGTAGCGCGGCATGTGAAGCATCCCATTTAGGTATATTTACTCCATCTTCGATTAAATCAGCATCAAACAATTCTATTAACCAATCGTTAATATCTTCAACCGGAACCTCATTGTCATATTCATCTATGGCAGAGATCAGGCAGTTTTCCACATCAATATCCACCACGCAAAATCCCCAGCCTTCGTCAGGGGTGGTTTGATCAAAGTCAATAGTCAGCTTTGCTTTTGAAAGGATGGGTTGTCCGGCAGTGCCTTCTCCATTAGGATAAATTTGAATGCGCAGATTCTCTGCATTATTTGCCTGTCCGAAGGTGTTTTCAAATTCATTGCCATCGTCAAATACTTCATCATCCAATATTTGGACTGACCCATTTATGGTTCCGGTAGCTACCCATGTGAAATCGGACAAAACGGCGTTGTTAAATGTACCGGTTCCTTCGTGTGCTCCTGTATGCTCGAAATTTGCATACTCCTGTGCCCAGGAAAAAGTAAAAAGGACAAAAGTAAAAGTTAAAAGTAAGAGTATAAGTTTCATGGTTTTAAGGTTTAAAGATTATAATGATGTGTATACTTATCGTTTAATAAATTTTAACATTTCCTTTACATTATATTTCCAATTTATCATTAGTTATTGCTTATCATGCATTGTCATTTTTGAATTAGTAATTTCTTTGTTACTGAATATTTTTCTGTGTTTAACTTGCAGAAATAAACCCCGCTTTGCAAATGGCTTACATCAAACTCAAAACTTTCAGTTCCGGCAGGGATTTGTTTTTCGAGAATCCTCCTTCCATTCAAATCATAAAGTGCTACTGTTGCGGACTGAAGACTGAAGACTGCCGATTGCAGACTGACGACTGAACCAGCCGGATTGGGGTAAATAGTAAAGTTTGGTGAATCGGGCGCTGACAATTCATCAGCACCACTTATCAGGTCATTTTGCAGGATATAAAAACCTTCGTAACTATCGGCTACAAAAATGTATTTGCCAATACCGAGAACATCATCTATTTTTCCGGATGATCCGCTTTCTGTTTCGTAATTACCCACAACCTGAGGTTGTGACGCATCGGATACATCGATCATAGTGACCACGTTGGCCGCTGTTATATATACATAATTACCCGAACCGCTAATCCGTACAGTTTGGCCAATACCGGTCACCGATCCCGATTCGAAAGGGTTGCCCGGATCACTCACATCAATGATGCGCAGGCCTTCCTGCATCGCGCTCACATAAGCGTAGTTTCCAGAGGTATAAACTCCCAACGCCGGGCCCGGTGTATTGTAAGATCCTGTTTCTGAAGGATTAGCAGGGTTGCTAACATCAACTACCCTTAAACTTTTATTGGCACAGGCTACATAAAGCATTTCGCCTGAAACAGCCACATCTTTGGCCACACTGGGTGAACTATAATTACCGGTATATGCAGGAGCATCGGCATTGCTGATGTCAACAACCCATACTTCGTTTCCGTCGCTGGTTACATAGGCATAATTGCCGGAGACAACAAGTCTTTCAAGGCTAATGATTCCGTGACTTCCTTTTTCAACCGGGTTTGCCGGGTCGCTTACATCAACAATTATCAGTTTGTTTTCCGGGCCGGAAACGTACACGTAATTTCCAACAGCATAAACACCGAAAATGCAGCATGGAAAATCAATACTGCCCAACAAAGCAGGCGAGGCCGGGTTTGAGATGTCGAAGACATTAATGGAGTAAACATAACTGTCGCCATTGTTCATGCTGACATAAGCTTTGTCGCCGACAACGTAAAAAGGCCCTTTTGATAACGTATTATCAATCTGGCCTACAAGGGTGATGTTATTAATTTCTGAAGTTGGATTTGTTGATAGAACTACACCTCCGTCGCCCACCGCAAACCCGTGAGCTGCATTGATGAAGAAAATGTCATTGAGATCATTTGTCGTGCCGGTATTTTGCACTTGAATACCGGAACCTCCGGTTGTTATATGGGCAATCAGGCCATTATCCAATGCCATCCAGCCTTCATTATTACTTATAAAGTGAAGCGAGTTGGCAGACGTATATTCCGGAAGGCCTGGAATAGGGATTTCAAGAAAGTTTGTATCCCTGTCGGTGGTTTTTATCAGCACCCCCAATCCGGCAACGGCATACCCGATGTTGCTGTTTGCGTAAAAAAATTGGTTAATGGTTCCTGTAGTACTACGAAACACTTTATCCCAGTCATCTCCTCCGTTATCGGTTTTGTAAATATAACTGTCAGCACCTGCGACGATGCCCCGTGAACCGCTGAAAAAGTGAACAGTCCGTAATTGGTTATAGGGGACACCCATCGAACTCCATGTTTCACCACCATCCGAAGTTCTTCTGATTACGGGAGTTCCAAAGGTTGGCCCCCCGACGGCATACCCGTTTGTTGCGTCACGAAACTGCATGCCTATTAGCGCGTATGATCCTCCGCTGTCTTTCTCCGTCCAGTCATCACCGCCGTTTAAGGTTTTAAAGATTTTCCCGTTTCCGCAACACAAAATTCCTGTTTGGCTGCTGGTAAAATGAATGTCAAGAACGCTTGAAGTTGTTGGAAGCGTTTGCATCGTCCAACTTGCACCGGCATCGGTGGTTTTCATTATGGTGCCGTTGGAGCCACCTACCCATTCTGTGGATTGGGAAACGAAATGGACAGCTTTAAGGTTGTTACCGGTAGGTGAATTCAGCATGTACCATTGTTGTGCATTTAACATACTGCAAAAAAGCAGTAAAGCGATTGTTGTAAGTAATGTTTTCATTTTTCCCTGTTTAAATAGTATTCGTTTTTTCATGGTTTTAATTTTTAGTCCGAAGTCGGAAGCCCGGAGATCGAAGCTGCTTCGGTCTTCCGACTTCCGTCTTTCAGCTTCTTCTATTTTTGAATAATTAATTTCTTCGTTACCGTATGTTCTTGCGTACTTATTTTGCAGAGATAAACCCCGCTTTGCATACCGCTCAGATCTATTTCCACAGTTTCAGCTCCGCCAGGCCCGCCTGCCGGACGGGCAGGGATTTGTTTTTCGAGGAGTTTTTTTCCGCTCAGGTCGTATAATTCCACCATTGCAGACTGCTGACTGAAGACAGTTGACTGAAGACTGATCTTGTCAACTGCAGGGTTAGGAAATATAATTATTTCTGCGGTGTTCAGAACATTCTCTGCAACTGCGCTACTTGATGAATAGATCAGGTTCAACCCCCATGATTGTAATATCCCGGTGTTGCCTTCAGCGCCATCGTAAATGCTCAAAGTCCATGTTCCCGATGGGTTAGTTTCAATGAATGCTGATAAAGGGTTTTCGGGTTTGTAGATACCGTAAAATGGTGCTATTCCTTTGGCAATGGTATCAACCCCATAATCAGATAGTTTGGTGCTGATAAAGTTATCACCATCGCCACCGGCCTGGTAAATAATGGTTTCACTTATACCATTGTGCGATAAGGTAAATTCAAGGTCACCATCGGAAGTGTGAAGGACAGAGTCTATCAATACCACTACACCTATCAGTACTTTGTCTTCCCTTACCGGATCTATAATGATATCATCTTCGGTGGTTTGAAAGTCTTCAATGGATTTGTTAATGCCGGAACTTTGATTCACATCGGTTTCACTTCCAGTAGGCACATAATAATACGTTGATTTATACAGATTATACCAATACTCATCATATTTATTCCAGTGTTGTATCACAAAGATAATTCGGTTGTTGTCCCGGTCGTAGGTGTAATTCTGCCTTTGATGAGGATCTGCCCAGTTGGAAATTTCCTGATCCCAATCTGAACTTAATACCGTTACCAAATTGTTGTTTGTATCGTACGTGAATACACTTTTTTGCCATTTTACCCATTCATTTTCAATCCAGGCTTCGCTTAAAATTGTGTATAAGTTGTTGTTTTCATCATATTGGAATTCAAATTCCTGAGATTCCTCCCAATCGGATTCCTCCCAGTAATACATCATCTGGTAGATTTTTTTGTTGTTTTCATTATAGGCATAGGTATTTTTGATCTCATTCTCAAATTGATCGCCATCCCATACCTGTCTGGTTTTTTGAATCCGGTTGTTATTCCCATCATAATAGTATAAGCTCATTGCGCTGTTGACCCAGGAGGAATCACTATATTCATAAACCCTTTCTTCTTCCAGGTTTTGATTTGCATCATAAAAACAACTGGTCTTACTCTTCGGTCCGGAGCCATCCGTCCATGACTCAAATTTTTCAATTGGTTTATTTTCGCTGTCATATGTGTAAATTACATTCCGGGTGTGCTCCCAGACTGATTCGCTGTAATCCCAAACCAGGTCGTATCTCTGGATAAGTAAAAAGTCATCGTTTTTCATCATTGATTGATTTAATGATTCGAAAACGAGGGGAACTTCTTGTGCAACAGATATCGTGCACAGTAGAAATGACAATGTGTAAAGTAAAAGTTTTTTCATGATTTAAGTATTTTAGTGTTTGTTATTATTTAATGCTGTCAATTCTTGTTTTTGTGATAATATTCTGTTCAGGTTACTGAGGAATACCATCGGGGTAGACGGCATATTTTGCTTATTGAAGTTTTTTGGCAGAACAGCAGGCAATGTGTTTACTTTATCGATTAAAGTGTAAAATTCAGAAGGAAACATAAAATCGAATCTTCGTTTGCTTGAACACGCCTCCCGTAATGTTTCTGGTTTAACATGTTTCAATCCAAGAATATTCGCTACCGTATTGCTGAACTGAACGTGGTTGACGGATTTATCCATAACAGGCCGTAAGAACTGCTCCCCATTGTTTTGCTTGTCTGCCAGTAAGTTGGAGATGATAATCTCTGATACTATATCGACAGGAATAATTTTAAATTCAAAATCGATGTAATAGCCTGTTTTCAAAAACATGTCAAGAATATGCCAGATGGAATAATGGGAGGGGCAGACCCCTTTCTCCTCAGAACCAACAACAAGTGGAATGTCGTACAGGCAACCTGCCAGGTTCTGAGAAAATGCATTTTCCAATACTTTGTTGGTTACCCACTTAAACCCTGCATATCCCGACTGCCAGGCATTGGTATTCAGATGTTGAAAGTCGTCGTCTGTTGTAAAAAAGTTGGCGTTATATGAAGAGGGATAGTGAAGGCTTTTAGGGTATTTTTTTTCTCCACAAAAACTGATCATACGTGATAGTTCAGACAACCAGAGCCTTTTAAAGTGGGCATAAGGCAAATGGTAAAGGGGGTTCATAGCGAGGTGGAGTACAAAACCTACATCTCTTTTCAAGGCTGAATGTTCCGGTGTTTTTAATCCCATCATATTCAGGCTTACATCGCCAAGGTGGATGATAAATTTTTGATCATCGAATTTGCCGAGGTGCCAGGTGGTAAAGGCATTTCTCATTTTATTGATGGCTTCGTTTCTGGTGCCGGCTCTCAGCAAAAGATGGATTTGCCCCTGCCATTCATTTTGCAGTTTGTCAACCACATGGACACCGACAAAGGAGTTGGCTCCTGTTATTAAAATGCCATCAGGATAAGTAGATGGTTTTGATCGGGTGAATCTCCATTTCTTTTTAATGAGCGGCTCCTTTCGGATGTCTTCTATTTGTTGTGTTTGAATCATAATTTTGAATAATTATTTGAAAGCCTTCTTTGTAGCTATGTGCTATTTATAATCACCTTCGGCATAAATAAAATTCAAAATTAGGCAGAGGGAAGGGGTTAATGCAAGTAAAATGAGGAACATAAACACTCGGGCGACCTTACAAAAACACTCATTCGGGGTGCTTTGTCCTGGAGGGACATATAATTAGTTAGCCCACCCAATTTATTGGCGGGGCAGGAGAGAATTGTATTTACCTGGCCGGAAAAATGAATAGGTCCACCAATAAATTGGGTGACCTGATTAGTCAGTCGTCCCTTCGGGACTTAGCGATGGCAGACAGGAAATTCAGATTGAATCTGTTCTGCCGGTAAAAAGATTTAAAATCTTAGTCCTTTAGCATCCGGATTGTGCCATAGGCACTCCTATAGAGCAAATCCGGATGAACGGAGGTTGGTCTAAGCGGAGGTTAGTCTAAGCGGACGCTTAGACCAGTGCGGACGCTTAGACCAGAGACGTTTGTACATGGGGATTGCCACGTCGTATTGCTCCTCGCCTGCCTGCGCGAAGCCGCTCCGGCAAAGGCAGGCAATTAAACGAAATATTTTTTACATCGAAGCCAAAAAACTACTCAAATTGTCTTTCCTCGAAAGGTTCAGTTTTTTCCTTATCCGGCTACGGGTTACTTCAATGCTTTTGGCTGACCTGCCTGTAATGGATGCAATTTCTTTGGTATTGAGGTTCATGCGAAGAAAAGTACATAATCTTTGCTCGTAAGAAGTAAGGCTGGGATGTTTCTCATATAAACGTTTGTAGAAGTCTGGGTGCACCTGAATAAATTGGGTTTCAAATTCTTTCCAGTTGCTTTGCGGGGCATCAGTGCGGAGTTCGTTCACCAGTGCATTGATCTCCTGATAGGGAATGTCGGGGGAATTCTGAAGTTCTTTCAACTGGTTTATGATCCTTCCTATTAATTCGTTTTTCTGGTTTAAAAACATCATCTTCGAAGCCAGCTCCCGGTCCTTTACGTCCAGTTCTTTGTTAAGGTCTTCCAGTTTTTTAAGGCTCAGCAATTGTTGTTCGCGGTTTAATGCCCTGGTGTACCTTATCCGGTTAACCAGTAAAACAATAGCCACAATACTAAGCGCTACACCAAGGATCATTGCAAACAAAGTGATCCGATTATTTTTAAGCTTTTGTTTCTGCAAAGAGGTCTTATTTCTTAATAATTCATTTTCCCGCTCTTTTTTCTCATAATTATACCTTGCCTCAATTCGCTTGATCTCTTTTTGCTGGTCGTAATAATTCACGCTGTCCGACACATTATGGTATACCTCAAACCAGGTCAATGCCGTTTTTATATCGCCTGTTTTTTGGTAGCTTTTGAACAGGGAATAAGATGCATCTTTCTGAATCGAAATAACCTTTAGTTCAAGGGCATTTTTGTAGGCCTTATCAGCTAATGCGATGGCTTCGTTAAACCGCTTGAGTTGCACAAACGCATTGGCATACCACAAATAAATATTGGCAATCAGCGATTTATTGTTTGTTTTTTTTGCTGTATTCAGGGCCAGTGAAAAATAATTGATGGCTTCGGTATATTCTTTTTCAGCGAGGTAATATTTGCCCATCAGGAAATTGCATTCAGCCAAAAACGGCTTTGAGGCGATTTCTTCTGCAACGGTCATTGTTTTCTGGCAAAACTCGTATGCTTTGTCATTATCATTCATTTGGAGATAGATATCCGCCAGGTTATAATACCTGATCACCAGTTGTGATTTTACCTGGGCTAATTCTTCAATTTCAGTCGATTTTATTAAGTATTCAAGGGCTCTTTTATTTTCTCCAACCATTTTCAACACAACACCAATGTTGATCAAAGCATCGGAAACAGCATCTTTGTTTCCTGTTTTTTCATAATAGTCTAGTGCTTCTTCAAAATATACAATCCCTTCTTCCAGCTTTTCCTGCTCGCAATACAATATCCCCAAATGGATCTTGATATCGGATATCAGCAAGCTGTCATGCAGCATATCAGCAATTTTCAATGCTCTATTGAAGCAGGTGTCGGCTGACGGATAATTTCCAAGCCGGTTTTTGGTAAGTCCGCAGGCATTCATTGCATGATACATTCCATGGAAATTGTCTGTTTCAGTGTAAAGCCGGTAAGCTTCTTCGAACATTTTTCCTGAAGCCGGGTAATCGTTATTCACATACCTGATGTATCCGATATCAAATAAAGCCTCGGCTTCAAAATCGGTTAAACCGGCTTGTTTTGCTATTTCAAGCGATTGCTGGTAATATATTCCCGACCGCCTGTATTCATCGTTGTAATAATAAATATTGCCGGTGCGATTGAAGGCATCAATTATTGTTTCAAGGTAAACTTTTTCAAGTCCTGAAAGATTTTTGTAATCCAGTTCAGCTTCAAATGTTTTGAAGTCGGTATTAATGGTTTGGTAATAATAAATGGCTGAATCAGGATGGGTGTAGTGAAGTGCTTTGCCTTTTCGAAGAAGTTTGTTCGCCTTGTTTGTGTCGGGAATATTTTGAGCAAGGGAAATTACGTGCAGTGGAATTGCATAAATTAAGAGAAATAATAATAAGGTCCGCAGATGAATGTGACCTCTGGTTTTTAATTTGTTTTCCATGAGTAAAAACCAGTAATTTAAAGTTTGTTTTACAGCTTCAAAAACAGGCAAGTAAATATAAGAAAAAGATTGAAACGGATATTAGGAATAATTGACTGATGCGTGCATTCCTGCCTGCGGCAGGCAGGTTGAGCGTGACAGATGAAGCACGCGGAAACACGCACGTTAGTAGTGTTGAACAGACGGGTTCCGTCAGTGGCCGGACAGGTAACCCGTCTGTTCATTGTAGTTTCATTTACTAATTGTATTCTTAGCATACCCCAATTAAATCGGGCATAAAAATAGCCATATTCTTTTGATGCATAAGAATACAACTGCATGGCGCACGCATTCTTGCGCGTGACTGGAACAACTTGAAGCACGCGGACATCCGTGCACTAGTTAGTGCTATATCCTTAGTTCACATAAGAATACAACTTTCCTTAACCAATTATGTTTATTGGGAAGGCTTGGGAAATAAAATCAAAAATTGAGGGACTAATATCTGCGGTTACCGCCCGATCTGTCAGATGACCTTGGTTCTGATTTTTTTACCACGATTTGTCTGCCATCGAGTTCGCTGTCGTTTAGTGCTTCAATAGCCTGAAGTCCTTCTTCGTCATTTGGCATTTCAACAAATCCAAAACCTTTTGAACGGCCTTCGTACTTGTCGAAGATAATTTTGGCAGAACTTACTTCGCCAAATTTTTCAAACTGTGCCTGAAGTTGATCCTCCCGAGTTTGATAAGATAATTTTGCTACAAAAATATTCATAAATAAAAACATTGTCCTGCTGCTTAAAAACTGACACTGTCATTAAATTCCGTTTAATCAGTTTCTAATGCAGATGGAATTAAAGATACAAATGTACCTATTTTTTACCGATTACTTGTTTTTTGTTAAAAAATTCAAAAAAAATGAATCCCGCTAAATCCCCTTCTTGGAAGGATGTAGCGGTGGATCAATATAAAAACGCCATTCATTTTTTTGATTTTTCCGACTTTATGGCCAAACACTAATTAAACCAACTCGTAATAGTTTTGTTTAAACAGATCGTAAAGAAAAACCTTATGAAAATCTGAGTTCAGCCTGAGTTGACCCAGGGCATTCTCAAAATTAAATGAAGCAGGTTTATTAATAAAATCAGCTGAAAGGATCAACCAATAAAAGTCGTGGATTTGTTTTTGGTAGGTACGGAGTTTTTCTTCTTTTTTAGTTAATGGGTTTTGGATAAATTCATGATTCAACAGATCTTGCACTGAAAGTTCAGTCCGTAAATCCCAAAAAGAGTTTTTAAATGTGGGATGGCCATGAATAATAATCCTGCTTATGCCGGGAGGCAAGTGTTCCTGATCAATCTGTATTACGTATTGGGATCCGAATTTATATTCTGACACCACATCAATAATAGCAATTGCTATTTTAGTTGCATAAAGTTCATCATTGATAGGGCTGGTGAAATCGCTGTCGAAAAAAATATGGGCAAGGACCGGGTTCTTATAGCGTTCAGTATATAGTGCATGAGCCTTGTAGATGATTGACCTTATCTTATTTTCCAGAGGGTTCTGGCTATGATCTTTATAGATTCTTGATAGCTCAATACCTATCGATTTGGTGAGCGATAACTTTAAAGTAAAATCCGGCGATTCGCTTTTAATCAACTTACCCTTCGGGAAATCTGGGTAATTGTCCCTGAACGACCTCATTACCAGCCATTCCTCCTGTGTTTTGATTCTGGTATTCATTTAGTATTATTGGATGCCTGCTTTGCGAATCCGAAAAGTGGATCGTTAAAAGTTAATTGTTTAGTTAGTTTAATTATTTCTCAGTGTGCTGATGTGCTTGCCAAAGATATGAATTCCTGGTTTATTTTAACTCATCCCCTGTCAGACTTGTGTTTGACATGAGGCTTGCTCATAAGTCAGGTTTTCTTTATTGGTTCACGCAAACCTGCCTGCCGGCAGGCAGGGCCGCAAAGATCGCAGCCTTAAGATACTGAACTTCAATATTATTTTTCTCTGCGTTCTCTGCGGCCCTGCGTGAAATAAGACTTATAAGACAGCCTTCCAGGGGGTGAGTTTTCAAGCAAATTTACTTTTCGAATAGGGCGTTATATCCTGCGAAGCAAACTCATTATTAAGGTATTTAAAATACCCTGCAATGGCAATCATCGCTGCATTGTCGGTACTGAATTGCAATTCAGGGATATGCGTTGTCCAATTCAGTTTGTCGGCAGATGCAAGCAATGCTGTACGCAATGCTGAATTCGCAGAAACTCCTCCGGCAATGGCAATTTCCCTGATGCCTGTTTCCCTTGATGCCCTTTTTAACTTACTCAGCAATATTCGAATAATGGTATCCTGAATGGAAGCTGCCAGATCAGCTTTGTTGAGTTCAATAAATTGATCGTTTGTTTTAAGCTTATCACGTAAAAAATACAAAAAGGCAGTTTTTAAGCCACTGAAACTAAAATTCAATCCTTGTATTTTGGGTTCAGGAAAACTGAAAGCTTTCGGGTTTCCTTCTATGGCAAGCTTATCAATTTCGGGCCCGCCTGGGTAGGGTAGTCCCATAATTTTTGCTGATTTGTCAAAGGCTTCACCTGCTGCATCATCAATTGTGCTGCCGATGATCGTCATATTTGAGGGGCTTTCAACCTTAACAATCTGCGTATGGCCTCCCGAAACTGTCAGGCACAAAAAAGGAAATGCCGGTTGTTTACTGTTGCTGTCAACTTTAATAAAGTGTGATAAAATATGTGCTTTCAGGTGATCTACCTCTATGATTGGGATACCTAGACCCAGGGCAAAAGATTTGGCAAACGAGGTGCCCACAAGCAGCGAGCCAAGAAGACCCGGGCCACGGGTAAATGCAACTGCGCTGAGGTGTTTTTTGGTTATATTTGCTTCCTTTAAGGCAACTTCAACAACGGGTATAATATTTTGCTGATGTGCCCTTGATGCGAGCTCCGGCACAACGCCGCCAAAGGAATGATGAACATGCTGGTTTGCAATAATATTCGACCTTATCCATTCGTTCTCCAATACGGCTGCTGAAGTGTCGTCACATGAAGATTCAATACCTAAAATAAACGTGCTCATTTGAAAACAGATAAGGTTCGCAAAAATATTAAAAAAAGATTGCTTAATGCACTCGTTTATACTTTGCTGGTGTTGGTCTTATTACCGCCCGGCCTTGCATTTCTTTTTCATGAGCCAATTGTACAAACACTTACAGGACGACTGGTCACCCACATTCTTTCTTCCCGCGTAGGCAACCAGGCATCAATTGATGCAGTGAGGATCGGTATCCGCCAAGGAATTACCCTGGATGGTGTACTGGTAAAAGATCATCGCGACAGCACCCTGATGAAAATTGATGAATTAGTCGCAAAACCGGTTTATGCCGACTGGGGATTATTTGGGATCAGGTTTTCTAAAATCGAATTAAACGGTGTTGAATTCAGGATCGCAAAATATAAGGGCGATGATGACCTGAACCTGATCATGCTGATCAATAAATTCAGGGTTCCGGGTTCAACAGCCGCAAGCGATGAACAAAACCAATTTAAATTAAAGTCGAAAAAGCTGTTCCTGAACAACGCGCTGTTCCAATATTATGATGAAGAACAAGAATTTGAACTGGAAACGGATATGGATTATGCAAATATCATTTTCGACAGTATCTTCCTGGATGCCACCAATTTCGTTATCGTGAACGATTCGCTGAACTTTCGCATCAACAGCATGAATACAAATGAAAGATCGGGTATAAAAGTGAGGGAAATGCAGGCAGATTTTAGTATCAGCAATTCAGGCCTTCGTGCAAACGGACTGTTATTTACAATGAACAATTCAAACTTTGATCTGGACTTTGGGTTCAACTATAATTCATATGGATCGTACAGCGAGTTTATTGATTCAGTGGTGATCTACGCTGATATTCGTCCTTCCGAAATGTTAATGTCTGATATCGGGTTTTTTACAAACGTGATGAAGAAAATGCCAAATAGAGTGGGGCTTACCGGTAAAGTATATGGAACAATCAGTGATTTTAAAGGTGATGATGTGAGGGTGCATTATGGAAGACACACACGCCTGGCTTTGGATGCCGAAATAACCGGCCTGCCCGACTTTTTCTCATCATACCTGGTTGCCGACTTCAGAGAGGTTACAACAACCGCATGTGAGCTAAAGTCAATTTTTGTGCCTGGTGATGAAGAGCATCTTGATTACACTTCATATGCTGATTGTAACGACCTGATTAAATTCAATGGAAGATTCGAGGGCTATTACAACGACTTTAAAACTGATTTTGACTTAAAATCTGACGAAGGTGATCTTAACGGTGATCTTCTATTTACCAGTATAAAGAACGACACATTGCATTTTGATCTACACGCGACAGGCGATACAATTAACATCGGTAAGCTATTGGATGAGAAAGAAATTCTTGGAAATGTCAATTTTTATTTGAACCTGAAAGGGCATGGAAATAACTGGTCGGATGTCAAGATTAAATCGAACGGAACCTTACGCGCAACGGATTTCATGGATTACAATTATAGCAGGATCAGGTTTTCGGGTAGATACCAGAAAGATCGTGCTGAAGGGAATATCGTGGTCGGCGACCGTAATTTGATGATGAATGCTGATGTAGTGGCTATGCTGAAAGAAGAACCTGAACTTGGCGTTGTCGCCAGTATCCGAAAAGCTCATCTCGATAACCTGAATATGTGGAAGGGTTACGATTTTAGTTTTTCAACAAATGCTGCGATTAAAATTAAAGGCTTAAGTCCCGATAGCATGACAGGAAAGGCAATCCTTGAAAACAGCAGGTTATTTTTCGGAGAGGAGGAGTATTATCTGTCATCAGCCATTCTGGAAAAGAGACTGGATGAAAGCGGAATACATACCATTGATTTAAAATCGGATATTGCCGATGTGAACCTCCGGGGAAAGTATAATATCACTACGCTTCCTGATCGGATAACCGCACTCACCAACCACTATATCAGGTTAATACCTCAGCAAGAAGATACGCTATATCCCGAAAAGGAATATGCAGATTTAAACCTTACACTTTATGATGATGAAATGATAACCGATCAATTTGTCCCCTGGTTAAGCCTGTCAGACAGCACCTCCGTAGATGCAGAATTTGATTTCGATAACGATCTCCTCAACTTTTCCACAAACTTTGAAAATATGGAAATCAGTGGGATAGAAATGAAGGGTAACAAACTGCAAATTGCTAGCAGCAATAACGCCTTGAATCTGGAGTATTCAAACAGCAATATGATTTTTAGAGACAGCACATCCGATGATAAAACTGTATTCGGACTGGATAACTTTATGTTAAAAGCAGTGGCTATGAATGATAGCCTGGCCTATCAAATTTATTGGAACAACGTTGACAGCTTACTGAAAAACCGGGGCGATCTCTCAGGTTATTATAAAAAAGAAGTTGATAAAGATTATTTTAAAATAGCTTATGCCGATGTTTTAATTAATGATACCTCATGGACGATTGATCCTGAAAATAGTGTTGTTATTGATACTACCGGGGCATGGTTTAAAAATGTGAACATAAATGGAGGCAAGTCGCGAATAAATTTTTCGGGTAAACTACCAAGAAAAGACGGGGATTCGCTCAATGTGTCGTTTGATAAATGGAACCTTTCAAATTTCGACATGATTACCAGGTTGTGGCGTTTTGATCTGGATGGGATAATTAATGGTGATTTTCAATACGGCCTTTTTGGCGAGAACCCTGTTATTTCATCAAATATTACTATTGACCATTTAGCGCTGAACAAAGAATATCTTGGAAAGGCAGAATTGATTAATACATGGAACAATTCGAACAAATCTATTTCGATAAAAACAAAAGTTACCCGTGAGGGTACTTCCGGTAGCGGAGAAGTACTGTCAATAAGTGGTGTTTATTTTCCTTTTAAGGATGAGCAGTCGCTTGATTTGGATATCTTGTTTAACCGTCTGAAAATAGCTGCCTTAGAACCTTTCTTTGCGGATTTTATCTCTCAGCTTGAAGGAGTAGCAGCCGGCAAGTTAAAATTAGCAGGTTCGGCAGCAAAACCAGTGCTTACCGGTTTTGTTGATATGCATCGAACCCAACTGCTGATTAATTACCTGAACACAAAATATTCTTTTTCGAATGTGATCAATTTTGAAAAAGACAAGATCAGTTTCGACGAATTGGTTATTTATGATACACTGGGAAATTTTGCCAATGTTGATGGCAACCTTAGTCACCAGTATTTTGAAAACACCGCCTTCAATGTGAAAATATCAACCGATAAACTACTGGCATTCAATACAACCCGAAAAATGAACGAATTGTACTACGGTACAGGCCTGATCGCCGGAAATATCAAAATTGGTGGTACGGCAATGGATATATCACTTGATATGAAAATGAATACCCTTGAAGGAACAGACGTGAAATTACCGATGGATTATTCTGTTGAGATATCCGACAAAGATTACATCATATTTGTGAATCGAAGTGATTCTCTTGATCAGGATGTAGAACTAACTGATATCAGTAAAATAAAAAAGAATGAGGATGAACTGGAATATGAAATTAATATGGATGTGAATATCAGCCCTCAGACTAAAGTTACCATTTACATGCCTTCTGAAATGGGTAGAATTGAAGCGGAAGGACGGGGAAAGCTCAATATGAAAACAAATACCAGTGGTGATTTTACCTTAGTTGGCGATTACACTGTTGAAGATGGCTTGTTCCACTTTACGCTGGCGAACCTGGTAAACAAACGCTTCCACCTGGTTGAGGGAGGACGTATATCCTGGACGGGGGATCCTTATACGGCTAATTTGAATATCAAGGGGTTGTATAGGGTTAAAACAAGTTTAAGCAGCCTGGGATTAATGATTGATTCCACCACCGCACACAGGAACAAAGTGAATGTAGATTGTTACATTATATTGAAAAACCAACTGTTAAATCCCGATATTCGTTTTGAAATATTATTTCCTGATCTGAACCCTGATTTGCAAAGGATGGTTTATGCAGAGTTGGATACCACCAACCAGGCTATGATGAATGAACAAATGATTTCACTACTCGTTTTAGGAACCTTTAGCTATAGTAATGCATCCAGTATTAACTTGGGTACAACTGCCTATTATACCGTACTTACAAACCAATTAAGCAGTATGCTTTCGAAAATTAGTGATGATTTTGATATCGGTGTTAATTACAAACCCGGTGATAATGTATCGCAGGAGGAATTTGAAGTGGCACTTTCGACACAACTGTTTGATGAAAGGCTGATGATTGACGGTAACTTTGGAATGACTTACGACCGAACAGGACAGAATGCAAGTAATATTGTTGGGGATGTTGATATCGGGTATAAAATTACTGAAGACGGACAATGGATTTTAAAAGCATTTAACCATTCTAATGTAAATTCGTGGTATAATTATGCGAACTATGATAAAGTATCTCCCTATACTCAGGGTGTGGGAATTGCTTTCAGAAAAGAATTTACCCATATATCTGAGCTTTTTAAACGAACTAAACCGAAAAAAAATAAATCGAAAAATGAAGAAAATAAAGATGCTACAAAGGAAGACTAACTATTTCAGCCTGGCTGCCGGATTTGTTTTGACAATTTTAGTGCTGTTCTCGTTTCATTCAGAGGCGCAAATTACGATTGATCAATCTGATATGCCTTCACCGGGTGATACGATCAGAAAAAGTACTGCCCTGAATACTGATTTATATGACTTTTCAGAAACCGGCGCCAATTATACCTGGGATTATTCTGATTTACAGCCACTGATTCAAACAGTTGATACTTTCGTGAAAGTAACGGAAACCCCAATTGTGTACTGGCCGTTTTTTATTTTAAGCTCCAATATGGCAAGTCCGATGGCCGATTCACCGTTTCCGCAAATCCCGCTAACCGATGTTTTTAGCTTTTATAACAACACAAACAGCGGTTTTAGCGATGTTGGTTTCGCAGCTACAGTTTCCGGTATTCCACTTCCGTTTAAATACGATAATGGTGATGTACTCTACGATTTTCCCATGAATTATGGTAATGTTGACTCATCCCATTCAGGTTTTGATTTTGGAGTCCCTGGTATTGGTTATATCCTCGTGGATCGAAACCGGGTAAATACTATTGATGGCTGGGGTAATCTTACCACACCTTATGGCACATTTGAAGTGCTGAGGCTAAAGTCGGAAGTACACGAATACGACAGCCTCTATCTTGATACGCTAGGTATCGGGATGCCGATAAACCTGGATTATATCGAATATAAATGGTTGGCGAAAGGACAAAAAATACCTCTGCTAATAGCCACCGACAACCTTTTTGGGATGGTTGTGGAATATGTGGATTCGATCAGGGATTTATCAAGTGATATCCAGGAAGAAATACACTTGATCGATAAAGGTTTACAGTTATTTCCAAATCCTGCAAAAGATAAGCTGACACTTGATTTTTTCCTTGAAAAAGCAGGCAGCATTAAAATATCAATAGTTGGGATTGATGGGGTGCTTATGGCTACATATAATGAATACCAGGCACAAACAGGGAATGTAAACATTCTGCTCAATTTGAAGAGCCTCGGGTTAACATCGGGAAAATATATTGTGAATGTTGTCACTCCGAAAAAAAGCATTTCGGGCATTTTAATTTTTCACCAAACCAACTAACAAAAAGCAATATTAAAGGTGCCATTATTCGTTTACAGGTCGTCAGCAGGATCGGGTAAAACAACAGCCCTGGTCAACGAGTATCTGAAAATAGCAATTCAGAACCCTTACGAATTTAAGCATATACTCGCCATAACCTTCACCAACAAAGCTGCTGCCGAAATGAAGGAACGCATTTTGGATGCCCTGAAACAGATAATTAATGGCGGCCCGGTTGAAAATGGAGCCTATACCGGACTTTTTAAACAAACTGGTATTTCACAGGATCAATTTATCGAACGTGCCCGGCAATTGCAATCGCTGATTCTGCACAACTACGATGACTTTGCAATCAGTACGATAGATTCGTTTGTACACCGGATTATCAGAACCTTTGCCACCGATGTAAAATTGCCCCAGAATTTTGAGGTAGTTATTGATGAAGAAGATTTTATCCCGGATATCGTTGCTGAAATATTTGACAAAGTAGGTGCAGATGAGGCGCTTACCCAGGTGATGGTGAATTTTGTTATGTCGAAAACCGAGGAAGAAAAAAGTTACAACATTGCTTATTCGTTAAATGCATTCGTTAAAAAGCAAATAGGAGAGGAGGGATTTCGGCATTTGCAGAAGATTGACCACCTTACAACAGCCGATTTTGTGAAACTCATCACTAAACTCAATAAGAAACGCAAAGCCGTCTCCTCAACTATTAAGCAATCTGCCACAAACGCATTGGAGCTGATCCATACCAATGGATTGGGCCATGAGGATTTTTACCAGAAAAGAAGTGGAATCTATATGTATTTTAAAAAGTGCCAGAGCTTATCGAATGATAAAAGCCTTGATGTAAATTCATATGTCCGGGCTGCAATTGATGACGACAAATGGACGGCAGCCAAAGCAGAAACTTCAACCATCAACACCATCGATGCAATAAAAGATGAACTGATTGTTGCATTTAATTTGATTCAGGCAAATACGGAAGAATATCATCGGTTGGAACTGATCCATAAAAAAATATATGCCCTTGCGCTGGCACATGAAATCAGAAAGGTTTTTCTTGAATATACCGAACGGACCCAAAAAGTTCATATCTCCGAATTCAATAAGCGGATCAGCCAGGAAATAGCTGATCAGCCTATCCCATTCATCTACGAAAGGCTGGGAAAAAGATTCAAGTATTTCCTGATTGATGAATTTCAGGATACGTCCATTCTTCAGTGGCAAAACCTGCTCCCTTTGATTGAGGAATCGCTGGCTTATGGTAATTTTAATATGCTGGTGGGCGATGCCAAACAGGCTATTTACCGCTTCCGAAACGGTGAAGTTGAGTTATTTGTTAATCTTCCGAAGCTTTACAACAGTGATGGTTCAGCCGAGATGAACAACAGGGAAAGCATGCTTAAATCGCAGTATAATGAGGTTCACCTTGATAAGAACTGGCGGTCGGAGAAAACACTGGTGCAATTCAACAACGAATTTTTTGATGTGCTGAAATCAAATGTGAGCGAGCATATTCAGGAAATTTATTCCGGTCATATTCAGCAACTTCCAGATGAGAAATTAAATACGGGCGGATTTGTTTCGGTTGGATTTATCGAAACAGAGAATTCAGGCGATTATTCCGGTTTGCGGCTTGAACGCATTAAGGCGCAGGTCGAAATGCTCCTTGCCAGCGGATACCAGCAAAAAGATATCTGTGTGCTCACACGCACCAACAGGTATGCAATCGAGGTGGCAGCATTTCTTCTGGAAAACAATTTCAGCATTGTTTCATCCGAATCGCTTTTGCTTACCAATTCGCCTGAAGTAAGGCTGATCGTTGCATTTTACAGATTGTTGTTAAATCCGAAGCTGTTAATCAGCCTGGCGGAGTTTGTAAGCAACCTGGTCAAAGTTGATGGTTTTAAAGGAGATTTTCACGCCATTTATTCAAAATCATCTGCTGCCTTTTCCAAAGGCCTGGACGCTGTTTTTGATAGCTTATCCCTGCCATTAAAAACAAATGAAATAACCGACAGGCCTGTTTATGAAATTGCTGAATACCTGATCAGAAAATTGCATCTTAACCAAAAACCAAATATTTACCTCCATTATTTCCTTGATTTTGTATTCGAGTCGCAGGAGGCCGGTAAAGGCACGCTGAATAATTTTATTGAACATTGGGAACTGAAGAAAGCAAAACTTTTTATCACGATGCCCGATGATGGTGATGCCATAAAAGTGATGACGGTTCATAAGGCCAAAGGATTAAAGTTTGAAGCCGTTATTGCCGATTTGATAAAGTGGGGCACGCGTAAAAATAAGGATGAGTGCTGGACCGACCTCAACGAACCAGGCCTCGAAGAGTTAAAGGTCGGTTTATTGCCAATTACAATTCAGTTGGAAAAGATTGGGCTAAAAGAGGTTGTGGAAAAGGAAACCGAGAAAACCGATCTCGACTTTATCAACCTTATCTATGTTGCCTTTACCCGTGCTGTTAGCGCTTTGTTTTTAACCGGGAATATTCCTGCAAAGGGCAAGCCTGAGACTTTTACGGGATATCTGCTCCAGTTTTTTAAAAGCAAAGACTTATTTGAAGAAAACAAAACCGAATATGATTTCGGGGAATTGCCGGTTAAGCATCCTGAACCTGAAAAGCCAGGAAGTAAGGAATATAAACTCAATAAAATAATTTCTTCCTCCTGGGAAGATCAGATAAAAATAGCCGAAGCTGATGATGTATTCTGGGAAGCGCTCGACAGTAAACCGGCAAGAACTTACGGAAAACTTATCCATGCCATGCTTGCCAAAGTCAGGTTTGCTGAAGACATCCATAAAGTGATAAAAACATATCAATATTCGGGAATAATTGATGAAACGGAAAGTGAAGAAATAGAGGTGCTGATGCAGTCACTGGTTTCACACCCTGAATTGGAAGCGTATTTTAGAAAAGGAGTGCTGGTTAAGAATGAAATGGATTTGTTTGAATATGAACAGAATACAGTTTCGGTAGAGCGCCCTGACAGGGTAGTAATTGATGGCCATCAAATCACAGTTATTGATTATAAAACCGGGGCAAAAGAAAATAAGCATAAAAAACAGATCAACCAATATGCTGAAACCATATCAAAACTTGGCTATACCAACATTGTCAAAAAACTGGTTTACCTGAATGATGAGGTGGAGGTTATTGCAGTTTAGCGATAGTTCTTTTTAAGTATTGATTAATCAAATTCTATTGTTCAGTAATGAACAGAAAAACTCGAATTCTGTGCGAATGCGGGCAATAAAATAATTGTAAAAAATTGTAATGATTTATTCTTCGAAACCTTTGCAAAACTTCAGTAAATTGTCATTCTGAATGAAATGAAGAATCTTTACATTCTGTTAATAAAGTATTTAAAGATCCCTGCCTGACGGCGAGGCAGGCTTCGCTACGCTCGAGGATGACAAATTGGGTGTTTTGCAAAGGTCTCTCTTCAATATTTAAGGTTTAGTGGCAAGGTTTTAGCTAATGCAAATTATTTAATTAATGATAGAAATTATGAAACATTTATTTACTACAATTCTAGTTGTATTCCTGTTAGTGGGAATGAGTTATGCCCAGGAGGATGCACGCCTTTTGCGGTTTCCGGCTGTTTATGGAGACCAGGTTGTATTTAGTTACGCGGGAGATTTATACACGGTATCAACTACAGGTGGAACTGCCCGGCGGTTGACAAGTGATGAGAGCGGATATGAAATGTTTCCGCACTTTTCGCCTGATGGAAACTACATTGCATTTACCGGGCAATATGATGGCAATACCGAGGTGTTCCTGATTCCCTCTGAAGGTGGAATCCCTGAAAGACTCACTTATACCGCTACCCTCGGTAGAGATGATATTTCCGACAGAATGGGACCAAACAATATTGTAATGGCCTGGTCGGATAATGATCATATTGTTTACCGCTCACGTAAACAGTCATTTAATTCATTTAAGGGACAGTTGTTTAAAGTTTCAAAAGATGGCGGCCTGTCCGAAGAATTGCCACTGCCAACCGGAAGCTGGTGTTCATATTCACCTGATGCTAAAAAAATGACGTTCAACCGTGTTTTCCGCGAGTTCAGAACATGGAAGTATTACAAAGGAGGAATGGCCGATAATGTCTGGATATTTGATTTTGAAACAGGCGAAACCACCAATATCACCAACAACGACAACCAGAATATTTTCCCGATGTGGAAAGGTGATAAGATTTATTTTCTTTCAGACCGCGACCGGACGATGAACCTTTTTGTTTACAACTTGAATACAACACAAACTACCAAACTGACCAATTATACCGAATTCGATATCAAGTTTCCATCACTTGGTAATGAGTCAATAATTTATGAAAATGGAGGATATTTATATACCTACGATTTGAATTCAGGGGCGATAACTAAAATAACTGTAAATATTGCCAACGATTTAAATACAGCGCGCACCGGGTATGTTGATGCCGGTAAATTTATCAATACACTGGCTATTTCACCCGATGGTAAAAGGGCAAGCTTTGGTGCCAGGGGCGATGTGTACACACTTCCGGCCAAATCAGGTATTACAAGAAATATTACACAGAGTTCAGGTGTTCACGACCGGAATGTGGAATGGTCGCCCGATGGCAATTACATCTCTTATATCAGCGACAGAACAGGGGAAGATGAAATATACATCCAGGTACAGGATGGAAGCAAGCCCGCTATTCAAATCACATCAAATTCCGACACTTATAAATACAACCCCATCTGGTCGCCCGACAGTAAAAAATTGTTGTGGTCGGATAAAATGGGACGCCTGAACATTGCTTATGTTTCATCAAAAAATGTAAAAGTTATTGCTAACTCTGATGATTGGGAGATACGGCAATATAACTGGTCGCCTGATAGCCGGTGGGTTGCTTATTCCGTTCCACGGACAGATGCTGTCAGCAGGATTTACATCTATGATTCAAATTCAGGTGATTCACACCCGGTTACCGATGAGTGGTATCAGGCAGATAATCCGGTATTTGACACCGAAGGCAAATATTTATTCTTTACTTCAGCACGCGATTTCAACCCAATTTACAGCCGGACGGAATGGAACCACGCTTATCGCGATATGATGGGTGTTTATTTTGTAACACTTGATAAAAGCACACCTTCTCCGTTTGAGTTGGAAAATGATGAAGTTGAAAATGAGGAACCTGAAGAAAATAAGAAGAAAAGGGGCAAAAAGAAAAATGATCGTGCTGCTGACAAAGAAAAAAGCAAAGCCGTCAACATCGATTTTGACGGTATCAGCAACCGTGTTGTAAAACTTCCTGCGAAAGCAGGCCTTTTTCGTAACATTTCCGTGATTGGAAGCAATGTGTATTATTTATATACCTCATTGGGAACAAATGGATTGCAGATGAAATTGTACGACATGAAACAGAAAAAGGAAAAGGAACTGGGATCGGTGAACTTTTTTGTTGTTTCATCTGATAACAAGAAAATGCTCATCAGCCAGAATAAAAAATATGCTGTTATTGATTTGCCAAAAGGAAAAATTAAACCCAAGGAATTCATTGACCTTTCAAATATGAAAGTCAGGGTTGATTTTAAAGCTGAGTGGGAACAGATATTCAATGAATCGTGGCGGCAAATGCGCGACTTTTTCTATGCGCCCAATATGCATGGTGTTGACTGGCCATCAATTAATAAAAAATATTCCGCTTTACTACCCTACGTTAAAAACAGGAATGACCTGAACTATATCATCGGGGAGATGGTTGGCGAATTAAGTGTGGGACACTCGTATGTACTTGGTGGCGACAAACCCAAACCTGAACGAATAAAAACCGGGCTGCTTGGGGCTAAGATCAGTAAAGATGCCTCAGGCTATTTTGTGATTGATGAAATATTTGCAGGTGAAAACTGGGTTAGTAAAACCCGTTCACCGCTAACTGAAGTTGGTGTTGACGTGAATGAAGGTGATTTTATTGTTGCAATTGATGGAAAATCAACCAGTAATGTAAATGATATTTACGAACTGCTTGTGGGTAAAGCAGGCAAGCAGGTTATTTTAAGTGTTAACTCATCTGCCTCGGCTGACGGTTCACGTGATATAATTGTTAAACCAACTGCTGATGAATCAGGTTTGTATTATCTGAAATGGGTACGTGGTAATATTGATAAAGTTAATCAAGCAACGGATGGGCAGGTCGGTTATATCCATATTCCTGATATGGGACGAGATGGATTGAACGAGTTTGTAAAATATTTCTATCCGCAACTGAATAAAAAAGCTTTAATTATTGACGACCGTGGCAATGGTGGTGGCAATGTTTCACCCATGATCATCGAACGACTGAACCGTGAATTGACATTGTATGGTATGTCGCGCAACAACAGCATAAACACAAAACCCAGGCAAATGATGCTGGGGCCCAAAGTCATGCTGATCGATAATTATTCGGCTTCTGATGGGGATCTTTTCCCATACCAGTTTAAGAAATTAAAAATGGGAACCGTAATAGGCGTAAGAACCTGGGGTGGTGTAGTTGGCATCCGCGGATCACTTCCATTTATTGATGGGGGCGATTTACGAAGGCCAGAGTTTGCACCTTTCGATGAAAACGGAAACTGGGTAATTGAAGGTTATGGTGTGGATCCCGACATCAGGGTTGACAACGACCCGGCCAAAGAATATGCAGGCGAAGACCAGCAACTGAATAAAGCCATCGAGATTATATTAGAACAACTTAAAGAATACAAGGGTTTACCGGATATCCCCGACTATCCTGATAAGTCAAAGTAACAATTAAAATTACTTATTTACTTTTTAAGAAAAACCAACTGAAAACATTTTGACAAAAAAAGTGTATTTGTTCTGATAATTAAATAAGGTATTTCCAGTACAAATAAACCAAACTAAATATCACGAAAAATACTATTCCCACCCAGGATAGAATTTTTAAAAACAGCCTGGGACGTGCTTCCACGGGCATATGCCTGTCGGTAACTACTCTGTAGTTAAGCCATGCCAGGATAGGGGCTGTTAAAAATGACAGGGTGGTAGCTATTGTAACCATATACACCATTGTTTTAGCAGCAAAGGCAATAATGATTGATGTTCCTGCAATCATCAGAATCAACCAGGCTATGGTAAGCAGGTTTTTGTTTTTTACAGCATTCCATTTTGCAGGAAACAAGTGCTGATAAAGTGGGCTCAGCACCCTTGAGTAAGCATCCAAAACAGTGATTGTTGTGCTGAGCATGGTGGTGAATGCGGCAATTGAAATAACCCAGTACGCCCACTGCCCGATGCCGGTTGTGTACATGCTGATCAATTGCCCGGCGAAAGTAGTTCCATTTGAAGATAATTCCTGCCCGGTACCATACATGACCAATGCGCCGAGTGACAGAAATCCGATGGCAAGAATTGCCGTGCCGAAATAACCAACCCTGAATTCGTTTAAGGCATCTTTTAGCTTGGGAGTATAGCCAAGTTCTTTTGTTTTGGCCAGGTTCCAGACTGAAGACCATACTGAAACATCAATTGGCGCCGGCATCCATCCCACAAAGGCTATCAGGAAAAATATATCCGCTGCTTTGGTCCACTGAAAAAGGATGAGGGATTCGGGAGTAACCTCTTTGTGAATTCCCAGCGCTGCACAAACAGCAACCACGGTAGAAACAGCAAGTAACACAATAATAAACTTGATCACCTTATCCAACAGGCTATACTTTCCCCACATCAATACCACCATCGAAACAATCAAAATAATAATGCTTAAAGTAGTGATGTTAATATTGATTTTTAAGATATAGGCCAACAAGCCAACGGTAACAACTGTTATGGCTGCCTGAATAATAAACATGGAAACAACAGTTAAAATGGCGAACAATCCAACAGCCCATTTGCCAACTTTTCGATAACCATCCACCAGGTTTGAACCTGTAGCTACAGCATATCTTGCACCAAATTCAAAAAACGGATACTTTAGAATATTGGCTAAAATTAAAATCCAGATCAGGTCAAAGTTGTACATCGCCCCCGCCCTTGTTGACTGCACAAGATGCGATACACCTACGGCTGCTCCTGCGTACAATAATCCCGGGCCAAGAATTTTCAGGAAACGGCTCATCAGTTCTTTTCCATTTGCTTTCTTTCTTTTCTTTGTTCTTTGTTGTTAAAGCCCAAAGTTGAAAGCAATCCGCTTAATATACCTTTCCATGCAAAATTAACAACCGCTTTCCTGGTGTCGCGTATGTTATAAACCTGTCCAATCCGCGGCTTTCTGGCAAATTTCGGGTTATTGGATTTTACAACTAAGTCGTTGATCATGAAATTAATTAACGGGCTTAAGATCCCTTTGTTCAACTGCTCTTTTTTTCGATTGTACATGGCCAGCCTCAACTTCTTATAGCGGAATGTCAGCGCACCTGTGGCAATACTATCATTACCTCGAATCAAAGGTATATCAACATTTCCCTTACCTTTAGTAATACCAATACCCAGGACGTTTTCAGTGATTGAGTTTAAGCTGCTCAGCCTAATGGTTTCCGTCTTTGCAGTCAGCCAAAATGATGTTGAATCAGGGTACAACGGGAAATATAATGATAAATTCATCTTTGATTCACCCATTAATTTTGCATAAAGAAGCAATTTGAGCGTTGTTTCACGATCACCCGGTATAATCTGATTGCTTATGTTGTAAGCAGTAACATCAAAGGGGTTAAAAAATATACTTCCGGGTTGCTCGGATTTTTCTTCGTGGTGGATATATTTAAGATAGGAATTAATAAAGTGAACTGAATCAATTGTAAATTTCTGTTGAATCCCCATAAGTTGTTCACGCGGAAGCTCCTTATATATTCCTGGTTTCATCGGAAACCGTTTGTCCTTAAATATTTCTACCCTTAAATCATGAAAATCAACACTTCCAATATGAATATGATCATGTATAAAAAGTTTTTCAACATTAAAGTTGTTAATATTGATTTTTCTGCTGAATAAATTGATCCTGCCCGTTTGATAGACTGCTTTTTCAAAGAAAGCAATGCTGTCAAACCGAGGCACTACCCTGAACGAATCAATAGTGATCATATGTTTTGGAAAATCATAATGCAACCTTCCTGTTCTGATCTCATATAAACTATCTTTTGTAATCCTTGTCTTGCCCTTCAGGTCAACAATAATGTTACCAATCAGGTTAGGATTTGACATATTTATCATTGAAGTATCAATATCAATTTTATTTACAATAATCCCTATGCTATCAAACTGAATGGTATGGCTGGCAGTATCATCAAGCGTTTTATAATGGAAACTTATATCACCAAAATCTGCCGTATCCACACTCAGCTTTGTCATTACGTTTGTGAACTTTTTTAGCACCTCAAGATCTAAGCTGAAACCTGCTTTTGGAGCACCGGTGGATTTGATTTTTGTCATACTCAGATCAATATCTGCAACAAATAACCTGTCTATATCTAATCTGCTCGGTAGCGATTCTTTCAAATAAACACCTGAAAAAGTTATTAATGAAGACTTAAAGTCAGTACCGGAATCAGGAGCTTCAGTGGATGAGCCTTCTTTGCTACCTGGGTTTCCACCTTCAACTCCCTTTATTGTAAAAGCTCTTCGTCCTGAATCCAGGAAACCCTTCTCAATGCTCAGGTATTTACCTGAAACCGAATCACTGAAAGAAAACTCGTTAAAAGCAAAACCAATGTTTGCGATCAGGTTGGTATCAGGTTGATCTGAAATATGATGCGAAAAGTTAAATCCTTTCAGGCTGAACACAGCATGCGATGAATCACCTGGTTTTTCAACATTAAAATGCAGTTTACTCATTACAATTGTATCGTAGCTAAACACAAGGTATTTCCTGAGGTTGATTTTTTCGGTGGTTCTTTCCTCAGGTGGTTGTTTTATAGCCGGAAACACCACGTCTGCATCAAGGTTATCAATTAATAAGGAATTAAGTGCGATACTGTCATGCTTTAGCAACAAACCATAATCAAGTCCCTTCACGTCAATAAGTGGTAAGGAGAGTCGTTTAACTTTAAGTCTGTCAGGTGAGTCAATATTAGTGCTGATATTAAGCCCTTCTATTCTAAACTTAGAACGAAAAGCATCCGATAAAACCGACTCTATTCCAATACTATGATCCGCAGCATCCAATTTCAAATTTGAAAATACAGCCCGCCAAAGCAGGTGATCAGTTAGCGATTGAAATTGATCACCTTTCGATAACTGTATGTTCTTCAACAGTATATTATACCCGGTTGAAACTTTAAATTGTTCAGCATTATGGCTAATCACAGCATCCACATTTCCATTGATAATATCAATTTGATCTACTTTGACTGATATTGGAGCTGTCTTTTTCCGTTTATCAGGTTCTTTTCGGATGCTGTTATCCTCTGCTGAAATCAATATATCACCATTAATTACAGGCTCATTTAGTTCGATTGATGCAAGATGTAGTTCGTTTTCAAAAACCAGGCGATCCAGTTCAAAATCAGTCAGGTTTACTTTTCGCAGGCGAATTCGGCCATCACTTCCATGCGATTTCAATTTCAGGTCAATATCGTTAATCCACAGTTGTTTGGAATTATATCCCATCCCTCCTGTAACTATGCTAATAGATTCTTTTTCAAAGTAGGTATCAACCTGGTCGTATCCAAAACTAATCTGGTCATACTTGATTTGATCGGTTTCCGACTCTGGTAGTTTCAGGCCGTCAAGTTCCAGATCAAAACCTGTTAAACCAATAAAAAAGTCATTTGCTTTATATACATTAATATTCCCATTGCTCAAAACGATTTTGTCCAGGATCAGATATCCGGGAAAAACTATTTTTTTGTTATCCGGTTTATTTTGAGATGGCTGTTGAGCCAGGTCAATATTCCCTTCAGGATTAGAAATGGTAATGCTCAGTCGTTGCTTTCTCCTTTTCTGCAGGTCGGACAATGAAACACCATTTATTTGCAATTTAGGGATGCTCAGATTGGTTTGTTGGAGAGACCCAGGTATTGTGTCAACTGTCAGATTAACTCCAAACAACCTGAAATTGCTATTAAAGTCAGAATAAGACAAAAGGTCATAACTGACGGTAAGGTTAGGGATCAGCTTTTTTAGAGCAAACGAACCTGTATTTAGTGCAATGTCATCATAGCGAATATTCCAGAAGAGGTCATGAAACATACCGGAATCGATTTTGATACCGGTCATCAGGAAGTCGATTTCATCAGCAGATATAACCGTATCGGTAAAGTCTCTGACATCGTAATAATTAAAATCACTGATCGAAATAGTGTCAAGCCGGAAATCGTACAGTACTTTCGCAAGTTCATCCAGCCCCTGTGATTTTTCTGTTTTCTTTTGTGATTTTGAGCTGTTATTAGTAAAATTGACAAATTCTCCATCAGCAAGAACAATAGATCCCAGGCTTAAATCTTCCAGTCCTCTTACTTCCTCCAGGCCAATATCGTGAAGTACGAGCCTTCCGGCTTTTATTGCAACACTACTTTGATCAATATTTCGATTGGTGGGTTGCAACGAAGCGCCTCCGATGAAAAGATCACGATGATTCGAACTAAAAACAGCAGAATCGATATCAAGTGTATATCCCGACTTAAGGTTCTTGTGCAGGTTTCGTAACCTAAACCTGAATTCATCCGAAAATAATATGCGATTTTGATTATCGCCTGAGTCGGGATGCGAATTAAAACCCTCCAGCATTATGGTGAAATCCACCAGTCCGGGATCAACATCCGGGCTGGTATATTCCGAGAGCATAATGGAACCATACTGAATTTCTATATCATCAATCCGGATTTTAATCCTGCTAAACATATCGGGGTTTTGATTCACAGCCTTGATGAGTTTTTCGGGATGGAAACTCGATTTACTTGCTGTTCCCAGCTCAGTAAACCAGAACTCCGGTTTCTCTATTAGAAAGCGGTCGGCAATGATATTCCTGTCCGTGATCAGTGCCCAAATCTCCAACTTGTCAATCTCAATTTTTTTTAAAACGATTTTATCGACTTTGATGCTATTGGCCTCATTCATATACACATCAGATAAAATCAGTGCCGGCTTCGAGATAAAGATGAACCCGTCTTTCAGGTTTAATTGGCAGGATTCAAGGTTAAGCTCAACTTTCCCCCGCGATTTACCGGAAATGACTTTCTTTAAAACATAACTTAATATGCTATCATGAAAAATAAAAACAAGTATGGAGAAAAGGATGAGGACCCCAAAAAAGTAAAGAAATATTTTAACAGCCTTTTTCATCGGGAGTTGTTCTGGTAAATATCGACAAAAACAGGTAAGTGATCACTAAAACCTCCATGATAGGTATAACCGATATAAGTTCTGTTTAGTTTCATTCCCAGGTGTTTTTCATCCTGTTCCAATAAAAAAGTTCCACTGAAAATATAAGCATGTTCATTTTCAATGTGCAGACCATTGCTGTTTTGAAGTAAAAATTCTGATACAATTACCTGGTCGAAAGTATTCCAGTCCGACCGGTATTTTAAGGTGCCTTCAACAGGAAAATCAGTAGGAACCTGGTCAAGATTTAGCAATTGGCATTGATCGTTTGGAGCAGTTAGAAACTGAATGCTTTCATCTTCCGGATCATCGTTAAAGTCGCCCATGATCAGGATGTTAGGATTTTTCACAACACGACAAACAGAATCGGTTACTTGCTTTAATTTTTTTGATGCTAGTTTCCGTAACGGGTCAGTTTGAAGCAAACCGCCATAGCGCGAAGGCCAGTGATTGATAAACAGGTGGAGGGTGTCGGCAGCGATCAGGATTTTGGTGTACAGGATATCCCGGGTTGTAAATGCTGAACCATCTTCCCTGTAAAGTCTGATCGGCTTAGAATATAATATCTCAACCTCGGCCGGATTATAAATCAGTCCGGCATCAATTCCCCGATGGTCAATTGATTCGAAATGGATCACCTGATAATTATCGTTCTTCAAAGGTGTGTTATCAACGAGGTCTTCCAGCACAAAACGGTTCTCCAACTCGGCAAAACCAACAATAGAAGGCGACTTCCACCCACCCAGGGCTGTGATTACTTTGTATATTTGGTTTCTTTTCAACTTATACCTTGAGAAGGTCCAATGACGGACACCATCCGGTGTAAACTCGTTGTAGGATGTGGTTGAGTCAACAAAAGGATCAAAATAGTTTTCAACATTATAAAACGCAATGCGGTAACTGCGGGCAGCATTTTCGTTATGTTCCTGAGGGAACAAGGTTATAGAGGTACACAGAACAAATAAAAGCAGAATTGATTTAATGGATATCATATCATTAATTGATGAAACAAGTTTAACAAATTTTTCAATATGCATTTTGTCCTTAGATTTGCACCCGATTTATTTTTGAAACATGAAGAACATTTTCATATCTATTATCTTAATTCTCGGCATTTGGATACATGCGGGAGCGTCTGAAAAATACAATATCCGTATTAACATCCAGAATTGTCAGGATTCGGTACTGTTACTTACAACTTATTATGGCGACAAGATATTGCTTGTTGATACGGCCTATGCTGATAAACCGGGATCTTTTTTATTTAAAGGCGATAGCTTACTTCCCGGTGGTATTTATATGGCTGTAAGTGAGAAAAAGCTCAAGCTTTTTGAGTTTATCGTAAACGGGAAACAACAATTTAGCCTTAATACCGACACCATAGCTTATACATTGAATATGAGGGTAAAAGGGTCGCCTGAGAATAAGTTGTTTTTTGGATACATGAAATATAATGAGGAGCAGTTCAGCAAAAGCCGATCCTTGGTTGATTCAATAAAAGGCGTTGAGGCGGGAACCCCTGAACACGAAAAATTAAAACACCAGATCGATTCGGTAAAACATTTGACTGTTGAATATAAATTAAACATAATCAACACAAAATCCGAACTTTTTATCTCAAAGCTTTTTAATGCAATGCGTGATATTGAAATCCCTGACTCGGTCAAAAATTCAAGTGATGGCGCTGCAACATACAGGTATTACAAAGATCATTTTTGGGATTTTGTTGATTTGAGCGATGCACGCCTGTTACACACACCTTTGTTGAACAAAAAAGTTAACCAATACTTCAGCCAACTTGTTATTCTACATCCCGATTCGGTAATTGCGGCCATTGACGAAGTTGTCAGTCTGGCCAGGCCATCAAAAGAGGTGGTTAGCTGGCTGGTATGGCATTTTGTTTCTGAGTATCAAAATCCTGATTATATGGGTTTTGATGTGGTGTTTATTCACATTGCAGATGAATATTTTCAGAAAGAAGAAATCCTCAATGCCACAGCCTCGGTTACGCAGAATATTCTGGACCGGGCAAATAAGTTAAGGCCGCTGGTTCTGGGAAATCCTGCTCCCAATCTGATACTGATCGATACCACAGGTGATTTTAAGTCGTTTCACGTCATGAAAAATGATTATGTTATTTTGTTTTTCTGGGATTTCGACTGTGGGATCTGTAAAAATGAAATAGAAGAACTGAAAAATATTGTGTTAAATAAGGATATCGACGTTGGCGTATTTGCCATCAATGTAAATGGCGACCTTAAAAAATGGAAATCAAGTATTATTGAACAAAACTTTACATGGATGAATGTGAATGCAACACAGAGTATAACAAACGATTACCACGACCTTTATGATGTTCAGGGTACACCTGCTCTTTTTATTCTTGACCCGGATCGTTATATAATTGCTAAACGGCTGAGTGCCAATCAGGTGCTTATGTTTCTTGATAACTATGAAAAAGGGATGAACTCTTCAAATGATTAACAACGATGATCGGGCGAAAGTATTACATCATTTTTTTTCTCGTATGGTATTGCCTCATACTGGTTTTATCGGTAATCCCTGACAATTCACCCGATACGATTGAGATAATCAACTATGAATGGAGGCTGGACTATCCGAAACATCTGATTGTTTTCCTGCCCCTGGGCTTTTCCCTGGTAAGAATCAAACCGGAAAGCAACACGTTATTTATTTTTATTGGACTGATTGTCGGTGCTTTACCCGAAATGATTCAATATTTCATTCCATATCGTACTTTTAATCCTCTGGATGTTGCTTCCAACATTTTGGGATTGCTTGCAGGCATGGGATTGTATTTTTTTATAAAAAGAAAAGTAAAAATCTGATACAATTCATGAAGATCATTTCGACCAATATCGGACGCATACGCGAAGTGGACTGGCACGACAGAAAGATCACCACAGGTATGTTCAAGGAGCCGGTTGATTAATTAGCAACCATCAGTTTTTTCTTCAAATATACTTTTTGTTCGTCTGATATTGTCAGGATATACAGTCCGGTATTTAGCTTATTCTGTAACACAAACTGGTTATTGCCTGACAGTTGATGTGTTTCAACTACCCTGCCATTTAGGTCATATACCTGTACCGTGTACGGTTTTTCTTTCAATCCATCCATCCGGATCACATCACCGTTTTGATAGGGATTTCTGAATATAGCCGTTATTTCTTCTTCCTGATTATCATCGATATCAGTGATGACAGTATATTGGATTGCCATTACCCAGCGTCTGAAGTTCACCCAGTCTTCTTCCATCATATCCCACCGCTGCTCGGTTTTCTCCAGCATATTGCCCATATCGTCATAGGTAAAAAATGCTTGCTTGAAGTTGTGCCAAACGGTGTCCATCATCGGTTTGAACTGCCATACAAACTGGCTTAAATTTCCGGCATCGTCATAGGTGTAGTCAATCATTACCTTCTCAACCCAAACACTATCCCAGTGTATCCACTTTTCAAACACATAAAGGCTTAAATTGTCATCATCGTCCCATGTATAATTGTACCTTGTTACGTCTTTCCAGTCTGCATCAGGACTGGGTCTCACCTGACCGGTAACAAGAATAATATTTTCACCGGCATCATCATATGAATACACAAGGCGATAATTTTCGAGCCAAAAATCAAAAAACGGTGACCATAGATAATTTGTTTTCGTGATTTTCAAACCTGAATCATTATAGCCGTATTCGTTGTAGAAAAATTTGCGCCATTCATCAATAAAATGAAAGTAAATTTTTACTGTATCAGCTACCAGAAGATCATTGTTATAGGTAAATACCTTGTTATGGTGATCTACCCATTCTTCGTTAAACTTCGACCACCATTGGGTAAGAATATCATCTAAATTTCCATCATCGTTGTATGTTCTTTCCATTCTGAAATGATTGATCCAAACCATCGAATCAGGCCTGTAATACTGTATTACTACCTCTGTCAACTCATTGTTAACATTGTAGTTATATTCGAAAAACAGTCCGTTTAACCAGAGGCTGTCAGGTGTAAATATCTGCACCAGTTTTTCAGTCGGTAGTTCTTCATCGTTCAACGTTTTAATGATCCGGCATCTCAATATCCACTCCTCCAGTTCCCTGTTCCATTTATAACCGTAAAGTGTGTCGGTACCACCGTTCCTTAGAATATAACGGTAATAATCGTCTTCCGATTTTTCCTGCTCTTCTATTTCCTGGTTAAAGGTAAGGTCATATTTCTCCTGCATGAACTGTTCCTGGAGGATTTCAGGCAAATCAGGAATTTGGCCATTTAAGCTGAAGCCAAAGACAAGGCTCAAAATAAAAAGTAAAAATTTGTTCATTTGAAATCTGTTTTAATATTAATCTGGTTGTGCCGTATTAAGTTATTCGGGATGATGTAAATATACGTTATTTTACGAATCACAGAATTACCCGGTTTTGATACACTTAAACTGTTTTTTTTAACATGTAGTTGCTTGATAAGGCATTATTATATTTTCCACATTATATTAAGAATGAGGAATAGTGTTCACGCCCGTTATTTTGCTTCTCCCAGGGTAAATATCGCTTACAACCCCCTATTCATAATTTTATCTCATAAAACATGTTAAACCGGTAAAATTTACCTGCTTTTGTCATATCTTTATGAAGAGTTTTTTCATTAAAATGATAGAGAATCATTTAAACAAAAATTCATGAAAAGATGAATTTAATTCGCCGCATTACGAAAAGTATTCTGGATCCCATCGCGGATGCAGGAGAGAAATTTCTCGATCTAACGAAATTTCATGGGACAGCAAACCAGAAACTATTGAATTTGTGCGAAGACCTGATTTCTCATAAGGGGGTTGCTTCCGGAATTGCACTGGCCAGGGAAGTTGTAAACCTTTACCAGAAATTAAACCAGGACGAAAAGCTCACCTTCTTTCTTGATTTGAATAAACAGTTCGGGCCTTCTTTGCCGGAAATTGAAAAAGCAGCAAAGGATTTTGTAAAACAGCCCGACGAACAATCTTTAAGCCTTCTTACAAAAAGCTTGCAATCTAACCGACAGAAACTTTTCTCCAGAATGAACATGGCGCCAAACGGCACCCGGGCAATTGTTGACCTTCGTAAAGATCTTTTAAAATTTATGCGCTCAAACCCCGAACTTAAAACTGTGGATGATGACTTAAAAGTACTGCTTAAATCATGGTTTAACCCCGGATTCCTGATTTTGAAAAGAATTAACTGGGATACCGAAGCATCAATTCTTGAGAAAATTATTCAGTATGAAGCGGTTCACAACATCGAAAACTGGAATGATTTAAAGCAACGCCTGGTTAAAGACCGCCGGTGCTTTGCCTATTTCCATCCCGCCCTTGAAGATGAGCCCCTGATATTTGTTGAGGTAGCTTTAACAAGAGGGATTACAGGTTCTATTCAGGAGATTTTCAGTAAAGAAAGCAATGGAAAAAATAATTGGGATACTGCCATTTTTTATTCCATAAACAATTGCCAGCGAGGATTAAGACAAATTCCCCTTGGAAATTTCCTGTTCAAAATGGTGGCTACCGAACTGGCTGAAGAACTGCCGGCAATCAAGACATACTCAACGCTTTCTCCTGTTCCTGGTTTTGCAGATTGGCTAAAGGAAGAGTTGCAATCAAACAGTTCCGATATTATACCGGATAGCGACAAAGATGTTTTGAAACTGCTTGAAGACCCTGAATGGTTTACAGATGAAGAACAGTGCAAAAATCTTAAAAAACCGGTAATCAGCGCATGCGCCAATTATCTGGTTGAAGTGAAGAAAAACGGATACCCGGTGAATCCTGTGGCTAAATTTCATTTTGGAAATGGAGCCAAATTGTACAGGATCAACTGGATGGGAAATACTTCTGAACACGGAATAGCTGAATCATTCGGACTGATGGTGAATTACCTGTACGACCTTAAAAACATTGAATCCAACCATGAGGCCTATGTTCAGCGCGGGGAACTGGCGATTTCAAAATCGATAAGGAAAAAGATAAATATAAGTTTGGAGAAAGGTTAATACACAGAAAATATTTACCTTTTTAGCAAAACATGCTATTGTGAATTAAACCTTCCGATATGCTTAATAACCAAAATCTAACTTTGGAAATAGGTTAATTAACTTAATGACATATCTATTTGAAAATCATTTTTCCCCATTCACCGACTAAGCTATTCCACTCGCCGAATAGTGCTTTGCCAGCGCATTTTTTCACCATAGTTTTGCTTCATGAAACGAATTAAAAAACACAATATCATGAAAACTAAACTACATATTGCAGCACTGATCACCATGATTACCCTGGTTGTAACCGGTAACTTATTTGCATCAGAATTTAACTTTAATGACGAAGCTTACATCAACGATATTCCTTTCGATACTGAAGTGGTAGTCAGTGAAATAATGACACCAGAATTTGACTTAGAAGATGAAGCCTATATCGATGACATTCCGTTTAACACGGCTTGTGTAGCAGCAAATTGCAATTACAGGAAAGCCATTTCGGTTTCATTTGAAATGGAAGAAGAAACTTATATCGATGATATGCCTTTTGATACAGAAAAAGTAGCCGTGAGCTATGCATACAACAAGGCAACATTGGTTGAATACGAAATGGAAGACGAAGCAAACATTGATGACATTCCATTTGATACATTTTCAATTGCAGCTAACAGCAATAAAGACAATACAATCAACTTGATCGCATCACAAAAGTAAATTAGAGGTTTGCGATTTGTTGTTTGTTTCGTTTCAACATATCTCCGGAAGCACGCAGAAATGCGTGCTTCTTTATTTAGTGCAATTAAAGCAATTTGATATTGGGTCAATTCCGAATCGGTGCATCCAATCCCTGCTCAATCATCCATTCGGGAAGTTCGGGTTTGTGGCTTAAAGTTTTTTTACGGAAAGGGCTCCACAACAGTGTAAATATATCTGAGGCTGTCATATATCGGCCAAATTTTCGTAAGAGCCTGAAAGTGGCTACAGGACGATAGAGTACCAGGTAACCAAACAACTTCATATATCCCTTTTTCCTGGCTTGGTGAACTACTTCGCTCGGAAGAATTGTTGGATCAATATCAGAGCATTTGAACCACTTATACCAATCGCACTCATCATCAATGATACCTTTATCAACATATTCCTGCCAGAGCGGGGTTCCGCGGTAAGCGCAAAGCCGATTAAAGCCAAATGTGTCGAGCTTAAGCCTGGCAGCGAAACGGAAACTTTCAACAATGTCGTCAACCGTTTCATCCGGCGATCCGATCAGGAAAAAGCCGTGTGCTGTTTCAATTCCGACTTTTTTGGCTTGTTTTACAGCATTTTCTATCTGTTCGATGGTCTGGTTCTTGTTCAGTCGGTCGAGTACTTTCTGTGTTCCTGCTTCAATGCCAAAGGCAAGAAAAGTGCAGTTAGCCTTTACCATTAATGGGAGTTCCTCTACAGCCAGTGAATCCACTCTACCTTCACAGCCCCAATGGAACCCCAGCTTTCTGTCAATGATCCCATTACAGATGGCCTCGATGCGTTTCCGCTGCATCAGAAAATGATCATCGGTAAGATAAATTGATCTGTAGCCTTCATCATGCAACTGTTGCATTTCACCCAGTACGTGCTCCGGTGAGCGGCTCCGCCACCTGCCTCTGGCCAAAGATGGAATGTCGCAATAGATACATTGAAAAGGGCAGCCACGTGTTGTTTGCATGGTACAAAAACGGTCGAGCGAAAGAACAGCCGGCACATCCAGCGGCATCGATTCGATATACTCGATGGGCAGGCTTTTCCTGTCGGGATAAGGAAATTGGTCGAGGTCTTTGATCAACGGTCTGTCAGGATTATGCACTACCTCTCCGTTCGACCGCCAGGTAAGACTTCCCACTATTTTCAGATTATCCAGGTTGTCGAGGTACTCAGGAATCAGTTCTTCACCTTCCCCCCTGCCTACACAATCGATGTACGGTGCATCATTCATAATTTCAACAGCATTAACTGTTGCAAATGCTCCTCCAACAATAATGGGTGCTTTCGGTGCTGCTTTCTTCAGCCGTTGCGCCATACTCTTCATAACATTGTATGAAGTAGTTGAAAGAAAAGAAAGAGCAAGTATATCAGGTTCTTCCTCTTTCACGGCTTGCTCGATGTGCTCTTCCTTCATCTTTGGATGGCATGTATCGAACATCGTGACCTCGTGTCCGTGGCTGCGGATTACCGGCGCCAGTGTCTGAATGCCAAGTGGCGGGAAAGCCATCACCTCAATGCGGTCACTGTTTTCTTGTTTCCTGAGTTTTTCAGGAAGAATATTGTAATAATCCTCGTCGCGGATATAAATGAGGAAGATCTTCATAAACGAATCATTTGGTGTAAAGGTGATAAAAGTAGATAAAATATGTATCCTTTCTGGAAACTATGAGCTATGCAGCTTTGTTGTCTGTAATATCTGCCTGACAACTTGCTCAGAAGGGGAACCTCATCGTAAAGAGTTATCCTTTTTTGGCGCCGGATGAATCTCTCAGTTAAAAACCATTAAATTAGCCCATACAAAAAACACAAAACAATGAATACAAAGATCACCATAGTTACAATGCTTCTTTTGAGCATTTTCATCACATCATCATGCGAACAGAAAACCAAAAAGGACGGAGTACAAGCTATCAATAATAACCTACTGATGGCCACGCTCTACAATTATTATGCTTCCGAATACAGTGCTTTGTCACACCAGGCCTTTAATATTGCAACTGAAAGGCTTATTGATATAAGGAGAGAAAACCCAGCCCGCCCTGACCTGGCCGTTATAATAGATATTGATGAAACAATACTGGACAACAGCCCTTTTGAAGCGAAGATGATCCTTGCTGACTCAGAATTTAATTCAGGTTCGTGGACACACTGGTGTAAGCTGGCTGCTGCCGAACCGGTTCCGGGGGCTTTGGAGTTTTTGCAACTGGCCGATTCGATGGGTTTTAATGTGTTCTATATTTCGAACAGGAGTAAGGAAAAAGTTCAGGATTCAACAATCATAAACCTTCAAAAACTTGGTTTTCCGCAGCTTAATGCAGATCATTTTTTATTGAAAGAAAAAACAAGCAACAAAGAAAGCCGCAGGCAAGTGGTTTTAAAAAACTATGAAATTGTATTGCTTGCCGGAGATAATCTTGGCGATTTTTATGAAGATTCATCCGATCATGCTGTTCGTGATAGTCTGATGCTGGCCAATAAAGAAAATTTTGGAAACAAATTCATTGTACTGCCCAATGCCATGTATGGCGAGTGGGTTGCATCTATTGGGCTTCGTGGTAATAAAAAAGCAGCAGATTCGTTATTGAAAGTGATGATAAAAAGTTACCACGATTGATAAAAAGGTTATTTATGTTTTTAATATTTCCTATTAATTCTCAATAAGTTCAGCATGAGAAATCTATTATACCTCCTTACAGGAATTATCTTAGTCATGGCATCCTGCAATTTGAAAAAACAGCCTTCGGATATGTTTGTTGTTTCACCCGATAGAAATATAAAAGTCAAATTTTATCTAACATCAAGTGGACAGCCTGCCTATCATGTAAGTTTTAAAGGAAAACCCATTATTGATGAGTCAACGTTGGGGTTTAAGCTTAAAGATGCACTTCCTTTAAAAAACAATTGGGAGCTAGTTACGAAAAATCTTCATGAATTCAACGAAACCTGGGAAATGCCATGGGGCGAGCAGCTTGAAGTTTTGAATCATTATACAGAGTTGGTGGTTGGATTGAAAGAAACCAAGGAGCCCAATCGGATCATAAGGATTGTTTTCAGGGTTTATAATGATGGACTGGGATTCAGGTTTGAGTTTCCCCGGCAGGAGGCGATAGATACAGTTATTATCATGGATGAAAATACACGCTTCAACCTAACCGGCAACCACCTGTGCTGGTGGCAGCCCGGCGACTGGGATATTTATGAACATCTTTATCATAAAACACGCCTCAACGAAATTGATGCCCTTCAGTTTCAGAATCACAAAAACCTGGCACAATCCTACATCCCTGAAAATGCGGTGAATACGCCGGTCACCATGAAAACTGATGAAGGGCTTTACCTGAGCTTCCACGAAGCCAACCTGACCGATTATGCAGGTATGACATTAAAGATTTTCAAGGAGCAATTTTTACTGCAAAGTGAATTGGTTGGGTCTGACAGGCTAGGATATAAAGTGAAACGAAGCACGCCTTTCGAAACACCCTGGCGCACAATACAAATCAGTGAAACAGCCGGGGGTTTAATCGAATCCAATTTGATCGTTAACCTGAACGAGCCCAATAAAATTGGTGATGTAAGCTGGTTTAAACCAACCAAATACACCGGCATATGGTGGGAAATGCATCTTGGAAAAAACACCTGGGATTATGCCGGTGGCAAACATGGGGCGACAACCAATAATGCTAAAAAACTGATTGATTTCTCATCAGAAAACGGCATTGGCGCCATGCTGGTTGAAGGTTGGAATACAGGCTGGGAAATCTATGTAGCAGCTGACGGCCGCAAAGGAAAGTTTGATTTTGTAACCCCCTACCCTGACTATAACCTGAAAAAGGTGGTTAAGTATGGAAAAAGAAAAGGTGTTGAACTTATCATGCACCACGAAACACAGGGAGCACCGGAGAACTACGAAAAAAACCTCAATGAGGCATACCAGTTGATGAGCGATCTGGGTATTCATACGGTTAAAACCGGATATGTGGGAACAATCATCCCAAAAGGAGAATACCATCATGGGCAATATATGGTAAATCATTATCGGAAAGTAATTGAAACAGCTGCTAAATACAAAGTAGCTGTTAATGCACACGAACCCATTAAGGCTACAGGAATCCGACGTACTTATCCAAATGCCATCTCACGTGAAGGATTACGCGGCCAGGAATTTAACGCGTGGTCATCTGACGGAGGGAATCCACCAGATCACCTTCCAAATGTTGCTTTCACGCGAATGCTTGCCGGACCGATTGATTATACACCGGGAATTTTCAACATTAAACTAAATCCCTACAAACCGGATAACCAGGTGAACACTACCCTCGCCCAGCAACTGGCTTTGTATGTTGTTATTTACAGTCCGATACAAATGGTGCCTGATTTAGCTAAAAATTATGAACGTCAGCCCGCTTTTCAGTTCATCCGCGATGTGGGTGTTGACTGGAAGCAATCAAAAGTATTGAATGGCGAGGTTGGTGATTTTGTGACCATTGCCCGCGAAGAAAGGGAAACAGGCAACTGGTTTATCGGCAGCATCACCGACGAAAATCCAAGAACAATTTCCATCATACTCGATTTTCTTGAACCGGGCGTAACTTACGATGCCATCATTTATGCCGATGGCCCCAAAGCTCACTGGGACGATAATCCAATCGACATTGAAATTCATAAAAAGGAAGTACACAATCAAACTGAATTGACCATTAACCTGGCTCCGGGGGGTGGGTTTGCTGTTAGTGTGATGAAGAAATAAATCCGCTTCAGGCGTCCACGCCTGAAGAAACTATGTACTAGCTTAAGTCTGAGACTTAAACCAGGGAGAGTTTTTAAATGATTTTCAATACTTTACAGCACTTATCGCTTGCTTTTTTGACTAATTATTTGTATATTGCAAAACAATTCAATACAATGAGTGACTATATATTCATATTCGTCATAGTTGGAATTATTTTAATCGCTTTATTCAATATACGTTTTATCAGCCGTCTTTCAAGAAGTATTGGTTTATTCATTATGTCAATAGGCAGGATTTTTCATCACAAAAAACGACACACATCAAACCATGCCGGTTCTCCAGAATAAAGTCATTATCTTCTCCCAGTTTCAGGCGTCCACGCCTGAGGTTTACCAAATTACTACACTCATTGTTGGGTTTAAGTCAGAAGACTTAAACCAGAAAGATATGTTTAAGCCTGGAGGCTTAAACCAGTATTATGGTAGCAAATGGCTAATCAATAGCTGCCAACCCCTGCCTGAAATAGATAAGATTAAGGTTTTTTAGCATGGCCTCAAAGGCTTCTTTTTTTGCATCTACTTTGCTTTGCCCCACTCCTTTTGTACCAACAATATCTTTGCTCCAGGTCAGCTCTTTTTTCGCAGTAAATACCTTGATGTTGCCTCCCAGGTAAACAGAAGTCAGACTGCTAGATGATTCCCCGTTAGAATAATTTAAGTTCAGTTCGAAGATATAATCAACCCGATCAACGGTATCTAAAAGGTATCCGGCATACAGGGCATTTTTCTCAAATAGCTGAATAATCCCATTGCAGTTGTTGTTTTTACAAAAATCATTTTCGATGGAAATAGCCAGCTTAGGTTGGGTAATTGTAAGTTGAATTGCCGTTGACTCTGTTTTTCGATTGGTAAGCAAACCACGGACAAATAAATCGTCGGTTGCTTTTTGTGCAATATCCTCAAAGTCAACGACTGCAATTATTTGTTCTTTGTCATTTTTCGATTGAATCAAACCGGGTTCAACGAATGCGTGTCCTGCATCATCAGTAAATGCGTCATTCTTTTTCAAATATCCTCCACTATAACTGAAAGTAAGCGGGATTCCTTTAATTGGGTTATCGTTATATAACACTGCAAACATTAAAGGCTCACCAGGACTTTCACCACGCTTAACAACAACTTCATCAACCCCTGGCATTATTGATATTGACGAGACCACCAGGTTTAACGAAGCAAACAGTTCATTTCCCACATCAATTGTGCTCCCATTATTATCAGCAGTAGTTTCTTCAGCCATGTATTGTTTGATCGCTGACAAACCCTGAAGATAAAACGATATCGCGTCTTTGGGATTTGCATTTTGTTGTGCTTTTTGTCCGGCTACGTATTTTGCTTTTGCATTTCCAATGGCCTCTCTTTTCCTTTTTGCTTTAGCCTCGTAATACACATTTTTATTGATACGGTAATAAACCCAATAGCCATCCTCATTTTCATAAAAATCTATGGGTTCAAAACCTTCCAGGTAGTCATCCGATATCATCTCAATACGCTGGTCAAACAGATCAGTATTTCCGTACGTTGTTTCGATGGTATGTAAAACAGAAGTTGAACTGATTTGTACTGAAACCTCAGCTGCAAGATCAGCCAGGGCATCCTGTTTTGACTTTTCAATATACCCAGCCCGCAAACCGATTTTCGTGGACGAGCCTACACCTGAATAATAACCTTCAATATTTGGTTTCTGTTTGACCCATTCAGGTTGCGCTTCAAATTCGGCTGCACGCTTTTTTGCAGCACAGGATGACAATCCAATTATAACTGCAAGAATGAAAACAAATTTAAGTTTTACCATCACTCGGGATTATAGTCATCAACCTTTTCAACAATTTTATCGATGGATTGATCTACCAGTTCATCCAGTAAAACTGAAACAGGTTTTATTTTTTGATCGGCACGAAGCAATTTCTTCAATGTATTGATATTGTTCCAATTATCTTTAATTATATCCTGATCGGATTTATAGCCTCTGCTCTTCCAATACCCCGGAACCAGTTTATTTTTATCTCCATCAAATTTTGCGTAATCAATCTTGTCTGAATTGTTCAGCTTATACAATTCGCTTACAATTACCTGGTTATCGTCAGTTGAAACCAGTGAAAAATCAATCTGTATTTCAGCAGAATTTACAGCATTGTATTGTGTGTATTCTGTTTTTTTAAAGTCCACTTTTGTTACTTCCAGCCCTTCACTGTTGACTGACTTTTTAATTTCTTTCAGGTATCCCTTCTTAGTCTCTTTATACAGTTTTCCACTGCTCTTTTTAATATTCAAAACCTTTCCTTTCAGAATTGCATTAATTCCGGCAAGCCTGGCAGCGTGTATATTGATCTTTCTGTTTTCATAAATTAGCTTTTGAACCGATGCTTCATCAATTATTTTAATAAACGGATTGTTCAATCCGATCAATTGGCTTTTAAGCCCTGATGTCACGACAACAGCAGTTTGGCCACAGGCTTGCTGGGTATAACCAAAATCAGTGACCAGAATACTGATTGTGCCTTTTTCCCGGGCTTCATTCCTTAATGATAATGCCTGCTTATAATTACCAGCTTCCGACAGAATTTCATCATACGCATAATAGGCTTTTCGGTACAATTCATTTTCCAAATAACTGTTTGCATCACGATAAACAGGTTCAAACTTTGCGATGGTGTATTTTTCGTTTACATCCTTATATTCCCGATCCACGTTTTTGATCTCTTCGAAAACCCTTAATGCAGCATTGAATTCTTCACGATTCAGTTTTTCAACACCATCAATATACAGGGCGTTTAAAAAGTCATTTTTGGCTTCAGCGTAATACGATTTATAAATCTGAGGAAAAATCAGATCCACCCCTACCGATCCGGCTTTATCAAAATATGTCCCGGCATCCAGATAATGATAAACAACTTCTTCAAAGTCGGCTTGTTTATAAGCTTCTTTTATTACATTCAGCTTTTTATCCAGGGTTAACTGACCGGTTTTTCGCAAACCAAGTTTTGCTTCAACATTGCTGTCCTTTCGTTTTACGGCATCATAATAATAATCGGCAGCATCATCGTACAAGCCAACTGCTTCAAATTTTGCGGCTTTCTTTGTGTATCGTTTTGATGCACATGACGAAACAACCAGAAAGGCAGGAATAATCATGAGTAATAATGGCAGCAGTATCTGGGATTTCATATTTTGTTCAGCAAGGTTAAACAACTACATTACAAATTTAATTATTTAATTAGCAATGTATGTATAGCTCTTAATTTTACGCCCTATTTAGTTCCAATTTGGCTGACCTGAAACACTGAGGGGGAGAAAAAGAAGTTCTTAAAATATATCAGTTTAGTTTTATCCGAGCGACACCTTCCTTAATTGTAATTTCCTTTTACATTTGTCACTTAATTCTAACTTAAACTTTCAACAAGTTGTTTTCAAGAGCTCTTAAATTTAACCGGGAGAAAAACGCCGGCGGGATGCTAAAGTTAACGGTTCCTTCAAAGCGGTTAAAGTGAGGACACACAGCCCGATATAGCATGTTATGGGTTGAATGATTAGTGAAATTAGTTAATCAGGATAAATCGTTATGGGTATTCTAAAGAAGTGGAAAAAATTGCATCAAAAAGGGGTGCTTTTAAATAATTTTTACCGCCAACTAACCCTCAAAAGGATTAAAATAAAACCTTTCTATCTTGTCAGGGAGGGACTCTTTGACCTTGATGTCAAGACCATTGCCACAAAACTTTCCCCATGTGAAACCTTTATGCTTAAACCATCCGATATGCGAATCATTGCAGCCTATAGGGAACGAGACCAATCGGAGGAAGAAATGCTTGCGATGTTAAAGAAAGACTGCTACTGCCTGGGTATCAAACACAATGATGAAATTGTAGCCTACGGCTGGTATGAATTGAAAAAATGCACATCACGCTTCATGTCGTTTCCTCTGAAAAAAAATGAAGCTTACCTAAGTGGTGCAAGAACCCTAAAAACCTATCGTGGTAATAACCTGGCTCCATATCTCAGATACCAAATGTATGAACACCTGAACAAGATTGGGTGTACTACTTTATACAGCTTTACTGATTTTTCCAATGTTCCATCTATAAGTTTTAAGAAAAAACTTGGAGCTTACAACCTTAAACTCTATCTCTTTGTCAGCGTGACCAAACACTTTCGCCGGGTCTGGTTGTTAAGAACCTATCCTGAAAAACACTTTAAATAATTATAATGGATTTAATAATAAACTATGCCCCAACCGGAATGATCCCAACAAAAGAAATGACACCTCATGTTCCGGTAACAGTCTCCGAAATAATAGAAGATGTCCAAAGAGCCACTGAGATTGGAATAACAATGGTACACTTGCATGCACGAGATGAAAAAACCGGCGAACCAACTTATAAATCTGATGTTTATACAAGAATTATTTCCGGAATCCGCGCTTTTGCACCAGAACTGATCATCTGTGTTTCATTAAGTGGCAGGAATTTTAAGGAGTTTGAGCACCGCGCCGAGGTTTTGCAATTAGATGGGGATTTAAAACCTGATATGGGAAGTCTTACATTAAGCTCCCTTAACTTCAACCGTATAGCAAGTATTAACTCACCAGAAATGATTCAGTCCCTGGCAAGGGAAATGAAAGAAAAAGGAATACTTGCGGAACTTGAAGCATTTGATGCAGGAATGATCAATTATGCCAAATATTTAGAGAGTAAAGACTTGCTTCAACCTCCTCACTATTTTAATCTGCTTTTAGGCAATATTGCTTGCGCTCAGGCAGACTTGTTACATACTGGATTAATGGTACGTGATCTACCTTCTCATTCATATTGGAGTTTAGCCGGTATTGGGAATACTCAATTAATGATGAACTCAATTGCCATCGCATCAGGTGGTGGTGTGAGGGTTGGCCTGGAAGATAATATCTGGTTTGATACTCAACGAACAAAACTGGCCACAAATCACAGCCTGCTCGAAAGAGTTCATGGATTAGCAACAGCTAACGAAAGAAAATTAATGACACCGGCAAAACTGAGAGGATTACTTAATTTGCAAAAGGGCTTTGGAGACTATGGCAGGCCTAACTAAGTATTAACTTTCCTGATCAACACCAACCCAATAAAACTATATTAATAATTTATCCTTAACTGCATTGCAAATAGGGAATGATATCTTCATTTTTAAAGGAGCCTGTTCCATCGTATTCAATCGTGACTATTGGTACACCTAATATTTTCTCCATTTTTTTTGTCATGGCTTCAGTTACCAGGGACGGACAGCAATATGCAGGATTTGTTTGAACAAATAACGCTATATCATCATGAACTTCAGTTAAATGTAAAATCTTCAAAATGTTTTCCAGGGATTCACCATTATGTGAGATTTTAACATTAAATAATTTCAATTTTTCTTCATAATCTCGTAATGGTCTAATCGGACGTTCTTCCAGAATCTCGTTAAAGTAGTGTAAATACTTGTCATCAATCAAGGAGGTAAGGCTTAATAAAAATCGTCTCATAGCTGCTCTTAAATAAAATCCTTCCTTTAATATGCGTTTATTAGAAGGCAGGGCTATAATTTTAATGTAATCACTATATGGAGTTGTTATAGCTTCCCCGCCATTTTTTTCTATATAACGTATCAAATCCTGATTAAAAACATCATTATCGCGAGCATACAAATCTCCGAATATTGCCACCTTAGGCCGTTTTTCAGTTTTTACCTCAATGTCTTTGAACCAATCAATAACTTGTCTTAATGCCTTTTGCTTTGAGTGGCCTTTTAAAAATGTTTCATATAAATGATCCATTGATTTTTGAACAATCTTGTCAGTTTGCCCTTTTGTTATTTCATAAGGCCTTATTTTACATTCCAGTTTGCGAATATATCCTCCAATCATAAAACATAAATAGGCGCTTATTGAAGTATCAACTGAGATATCGTGAAATGTAAGTTGACCCGGATAGATTTTTATTTTATGGTATTTTTCTTCTCGTGATTTTAAAAGTTTATCCATATAACTGATAAACATGCCCAAATTACACGAGACAGGAGAGTTGAGCATCCACAAAACTGTATTCGAAGTATCGAGTTTATGCATTTCAACATAGTCGATAGCATTCTGTACAATAATATTCAAAGGTAAGCACTGACCTGTATTCATGACCATACTTTTCTTAATCGAATCTTCTGTATCATATAAAATATGTGCATCAATACCTTTTCTTTGCAGTACAGCTTCCAAAAGTCTGGATGAATTCACACTTAACAAAGGCATCAATACTGTTTTTCCTTTGAGATCATTCCCGTTTTTGATGAGGTTATGTTCCGGATATGTAACATTATTAATGATTTTCTTTCCTGATTTGAAATGATTTTCAAAAGAGCGAATAGCAGCTTCAATTCGGGTTTCATACCCAACAGAGGAATCATGCTCATCCAGTTGAAGAATTAAATAAGGTTTTTTATATGCATCAAATATTTGCTTAAAATACTCAATAACAAATGCATCCGGTGTGCATTTAAAGGAGCTTATAAACACGGGGTACAATGAATTTGAACGAGCAATTTTGTCCGCTATGCTTAATATTTCAGAAGCAAACTTCCATTTATTTGCATTAAGCAGTTCTTTAATATTTTTAATATCTTCTTCATTAACATCAAGCATATCCTGGAAAAATGTCGTTATCCCTTTTTTCGCAAAAATGTCAGGAATATTTTTATTCATTGTTTCGGAAAGAATAGTATATGACCTACCCAGGAGAACTACTTTATAGCCACTGTCTTTGGATGACACTTGATGATATAAACCTTTCCATTTTTTTATTCTTGCTTTTTTTTCGTTTAAGGCAGCAGTGTATGCTTTTGAAATATCATTTTTTGTGTAAGAATTTAAACCAGTCTGTTTTATAGAATTATACAATTCCGTTATAAATGAATGATTAGTTTGCAGGGAATATAAGAGCGGATTTAAGATTTTGCCTTTTACATCAAATTCTTCAATAGACGAAATAATGGGAGGAATAAATTGAGAATAGTAACAATATTGTCTTCTTATTTTATTCGATTTTTGTTTTTCTTCAAGATATGTAGGAAGGAAAATATAATCTGCTTTATCAATAAGATATTTTAATTGACCATGCATGGCAGACACAGGTGCGCAAAATTCGGCATTTGCAATGAATTTACCGGTTTTAACCTCTTCGGAATAGCCATAGCAGCTTATGGTATTTATATGTAGCAAATCGAAAAACTTACGCCACAACACTATATCATCAAACAGGTATAATCCGGAAGGAATTCCAATTGTTATATTAGATTTTGCAGAATTCTCCGGGGCAAATTTAAATTCTTCTTTGTAGGATTTTACCAGTTTAAATACTGATTTAGTATCATCAACATATTTTAGATCAGTATAATCCCTGCCACATAAAAACCCATATGCTACGGTTTCCTTATTTACTTCAGCTACTTTCAATTTGCAATGATTTGTGCATAATTCGCAAATTTCAGTTCTAACCGGAATTTCAGTTTTATAAAGATCCAATCCCCTAAAGCTTGTGTTTACAGTATTCTTGTCGTACAATTCAAGTGCAACTCCAAGCGCCCCGGTTAAATGACAGTATTCAGATACCATAATTGGCTTTTTTAAACCTTGCTCAAATGCAGCTACTAAAGCCCGATTTTTAGCTGTTGCTCCCTGGAAAAATATTTTATTTCCAATGTTTTTTTCGATGGCAACTTTGGATAAATAATTTTCGCGTACTGAATGAAGAACTGATGCCAAAATTTCATTGGTATCATAGTTTTCTTTCATATAATGATTCAGATCGCGTTCCATAAAAACTGTACAACGGTCACTTGCAAGGGGAGAACTGGTATTTTCAGCTTTCGCAGAATAATCTTCTAAACTCACTCCAAGTTTTAAGGCTTGTTCTTCGATAAAACTTCCTGTTCCGGCCGCACATATATTATTCATTTTCGAAAATGTTACCGTACCGTTACTTATGGTTGTAAATTTTGAATCCTGACCTCCTATTTCAATGATTGTATCTACATTTTCATCAAGTTCAATAGCGGCTCGTGCATGTGCTGTAATTTCATCAGGTATAATATCTGCTCCAACTATTTTCCCTATAAATTTTCTGCCTGAACCGGTTGTTCCAACTCCACAAATAGTTAGCTGAATATTATAATTTTCTTTATACTCGTCAATTGCTTCAAATATTCGTTGAACCGCATATATTGGCTGACCTGATGTTTGAGTATAAAATCCGGCTAGCACATTCTTATTTAAATCCAGAATAATGGCTTTCGTGCTGGTTGAACCAATATCAATTCCAAGATAAACTGAGTATTCAATTCTGTCAGGTTCTCTGTAAACGTCAACCTCTACTCCTGCTGTCTGGCTTGCTTTTTTTGAATCAAAAATGTATTTTCTGTGGGAATTAAATTCCGGGTAATCAGATAAGGAAAGGGTTAATGGCTGATAAAAGTACTTTTTGTCTTTTTTTGTATGAATAAGGATGTCATCGACAGAATTTATTGTTGGTGTTTTATCGATTGATTTATTTTCGATTAACTGAATTGCAGCACCAATTGATCCATACAAATGAGAAAACTTATTCGCAATGGGTTTAAAACCTGTAAGCTTTTCAATATGATTTGAAACGGCTTTATTTTGTGAAACTCCTCCTGCAAATATTAACGGTTGATTGATTTTATCGATGTTAAATAATGTATCAACGATATTTTTTGCCAATCCATAACATAAGCCATCGCAAATTTCTGATAAGGTATAGCCTTCCTGTTGTGCATGGATGAGATCAGTTTTGGCGAAAACAGAACATCTTGATGCAATTTTTGGATATTCACCATTATTATTACAAGCAAGCTTACTAAATTCTTCAATTCCTGTAAGGTTAAGACGTTTTACCTGTTGATCTAAAAAGCTTCCGGTTCCGGCTGCACATGACGTATTTGATCTGAAACTTTTATATTTCCGGTTTTCATCAAATTGGACTAACCCAAATTTTTCTCCGCCAACTATTAATAATGATCCAATTTCATTATTCAATGTTTTAGCCGCAGCAATATATGAAACACGCGAATCGTAAATTTCAGCGTTTTTGATAATTGAAGGTGTAGAGGACGTTACAGCTATGCCTTTAATATTTTGCAGGTTAAATTGAGATAACATGGCTGCTAACTTACTTGCAATAAGGCCTTCATGAAAACTGTAATCTGTTTTTATGATTTCTTTTCGCTCATTTAAAAGGGCAAGAGATATTGAAACAGAGCCAATATCGATACCTAATACAGAATCTTTATTCACATTACCATTGTTCATGATTTATACTTCATAATATTCAATATTAGGAAGAACAGAAATTTATATTCGATAAAAAATCACATTTACTATTCCTTAATTCGTTCCCGCTTACAGCGAGAATGAATCTATCCAAAGTTATAAAATTTCATCATCCCATACCTGTCCAAATGAATCTTGCTCAATGTCAGACATATTGCTCAAAAAACCATTGCTGAAAACCTGTAGTAATGGATTTCTTGTTGTTTTTATTTCTGTACTTTTCGATGGCGTTGAATTAAAGTTAAATAAGACAGATATTTCCTTCAATTTTCCTTAAATAACATTTTTTAGTTAAATAAGCATTGTTAATCGTGCTTATTGATAGTAATTTTGATTTTTAAGCATCTTTCATCGTGCTTATTCAAAAGAAATGTTACAATACACTTTCTTTTGTAAAACACTTTTTTCTTACTTTTAAGATTTGTTCATTTTTACTTAACCAATAACCCATGCCCCTCTCCTGGAACGAAATAAAAGACCTGGCAGTTGATTTATGTTACCGCCCGCAACCCTTCCCAAACGAAACCACCAGGATTGAATACCTGTTTGATTTGTACAATGAATATACACAGCCTCTGTTGAAGGAGAAGTAAATAAGAAACACCGAATAAGAAATAAAAAATGTAAAAGTTGTCGAAGAAGCATACTAAAATTCGATATTCGATATTTTACATTTTACTCTTCAGAATTTGAAATCCCAAAGTCCCGGGCATCCGGATTTCAAATCCGGATGAGCACATGTAAATACAGATTTGCACAGAATAACTATTTCACATATCTTCGTACTATCATGACCCTGCTGATCGTTTACTTTTTAATCGCCTTGTTATTCTCATTCCTCTGCTCTTTAATCGAGTCGGTGATATTAAGTATAACACCCTCCTACATCACCAAAAAACTACAGGAAGGAAAAGATTATGCGGTATGGCTTAAGAAATTCAAAGACAATATCGACCGGCCGCTTGCAGCCATACTTACACTTAATACTTTTGCGCATACTGTGGGCGCTGCCGGAGTTGGTGCCCAAGCTCAACTAATTTGGGGTGATGAATACCTTACTGTCATATCAATCATTCTAACGCTGCTTATCCTTATCTTTTCTGAGATCATTCCGAAAACCATTGGTGCCAATTTCTGGATGCAATTGTCAAAGTTTACCGTAATCACACTCAGAATATTAATGAAGATTCTTTATCCTTTTGTGCTTATCAGTCAGAGCATTACAAAAGTGTTCAACATCAACAAACGCAAAAGTGTACTGAGCCGTGCAGATTTTTCAGCTATGGCCGAACTGGCTGAAGAAGAAGGTGTTTTAGGCCCTGGAGAGTCGCTGATCATTCAAAACATTGCCAGGTTTGATAAGATAAAAGTCAGGGATATTATGACTCCCCGTACTGTGGTTTTTGCTGCTTACGAAAACACCAGCATTGGTAATTTTTATACTGATAATCCTGATTTTGTTTTTTCAAGAGTTCCTTTATTCAGCGGAAATATTGACCAGGTAAATAGTTACATTTTAAAAGATGAAATGTTGATAAAAGTAATTGAGGGACAAAAAGATCAAGCCTTAAAAACAATCAGGCGTGAAATTTTGACTGTTTACCAAAATCTGCCAATCCCTCAATTATACAAAATGTTAATAAGCAAAAACGAGCACATTGCACTGGTTATTGATGAATATGGTGGGACTTCGGGTATTGTTACCCTGGAAGATGTTATAGAAACCATACTGGGTCTTGAAATTATTGATGAAACCGACAACATTGAAGACCTGCAAAAAACTGCCCGTCAAAAATGGGAGGTACGTGCAAAGAAAATGGGCTTGGATTTTTAATTGGTTCTACTAATAAGTTTCTTTATAATGTTAAATGCTACAATGCTTAAATGCTCAAATGCTTAAATCTTTTATAACGACTATTTTTTTGATAATGAATGGCTTGTATAATAAAATATTGGGTTTTTATGTTTCGGATAATATTTTTATTATCGCATTTAAGCATTCTATCATTTTAGCCAGGAAGTTTCAGGGTTCTACTAAATTCGTGGTAGTCCCATCTAATTAATAGAGGGCTTTCGCTCAACCGTCTCCATTTTTTATTAATTTTATTGAATAGCTTTTTGTCATTTCCACAAATAGAAGATCATGAACATCATTGATATCCCTACTGAGCAAACCACAGCAGCAACCGATTTGATGCTGGCCATTATTTCAATTGTCACTGCGTTTGGCATTTATAACCTGGGAAAACAAGTTCAACCCGTAAAAACCAGGATATGGGTTGCGGTTTTTATCCTTCTTGCCATCGCAGCCTTATTTGGAGCCATTGCCCATGGATTCGTGATGTCGGAAAAAACCAACTACATATTGTGGCAACCGCTCAACCTGGCTTTAGGTTTAGGCGTTTCGTTGTTTGCAGCAGGTGCCATTTTTGATTTACGGAGGGGCTCGGTTCCAAAAGGCATAGTACCGGGCTTACTTGCACTGGGCATTATTTTTTATTTCATTACAGTGTTTGTCCCCGGATCGTTTCTGGTTTTTATTATTTACGAAGCAGTGGTCATGTTATTTGCCCTTGTTGCCTATGTTGTTTTGGCTGCCAAACAAAAACTTATTGGTGCCTGGTGGATGGTGCTGGGTATCCTGATCACAATTATTGCAGCAGCAATACAGGCTACCGAATCAGTAAGTGTCCAATTTATCTGGGATTTTGACCACAACGGGATTTTCCATATTGTGCAGATGGCAGGCATCCTGATTATTTACCTGGGTTTGGCGAAATCATTTCAACAAGCTGTGAGCGCGTAAGTACAGTCTTCCCGCCTTCGCTCCGCTACGAACGGGCAGGCAGTCCGCTGTCTTCAGTTTTCAGTCTTCAGTCTTCAGTCCGCAGTCTTCCTGCCTGCGAAAGTTGTATGCTTTAATACAGGTAGTCTTGGCTCTTGGCTCTCAATTCTTAGGTCTTCTGTCTTAGGTCTCCTGTCACCCTTCATGAATCCCAACCTGGTAACCGCAGTTTTCACAACTCATTGCGGTAAAGTATTCCTTTTGGCCTACGGTAAATTTATCGCCACCGCATATTCTGCAAACCAGTGTGAAACAGCATTTTTGCTCCGGATCCTGTACGATATGAAAATCATCCCGCTGTTTCTTTTCTATCACGTATTCCATGATCACATCATCGTCACTGAAGTCTTCAAGCTTTCCTTCAAGGGCATTTAGCTTATGTATAGTTGTGAGCAGTTCTCGGTTATTATCAGAATAAAATTCCTTCATGGCCTTAAATTTTGCGTTTCAAATCTAATACGATCTACCGTCTGTTTTTAAAACAATTACATTGTTTAGTAACATTCTTTTTGTGAATAAATAATAAATTAAGCTTGTCTTCTTTATTGTGATATGATTGCATTTCTGATCATAGATAAATTTAAAATTAATACATTTGAAGTGTCATTTTACAATCAACTATTGATATCTTAAACCGATAACCAACAAAACAACTATTATGAAACAAATCATCCTATCAACCCTGTTTATTGCGCTTATACCACTTTACTTATCCTCGCAAAACGTTTGTACGGCTTACCTTCCTGGCGAAGGGACAAAGTTGACCTATGCTAATTTTGATAAAAAAGGAAAACAAACGTCAACTTCTACAACCGAGGTTACATCAGTCAAAGTAAAAGGAGATACAACATATTTCACTGTTCATCAGCTCATAAGTACCGGAAAAAAGAAGAATGATATGGAAAGCGATTTTAAGTATAAATGCTCCGGTAATACCTTTTACATAGATATGAATACTATACTGAACCAGGAGATGATGGAGGCTTACGATGATGCAAGCCTGAAAGTTACTACCAACCATATGGAGATGCCAGCTAACCTTAAACCTGGAATGGAGCTTGATGATGGAGAGATAAATATCGAAATTCAAATTGAATATATGACAACCAACATTTCAGCCCGGACATTCTATCGCGAAGTAGAAGCCAAAGAAGAGATCACAACACCTGCGGGCACCTTTACAGCTTACCGGATAAATGGATATGTAGAAAGTGAAATTGCCTTTATGCGGTTCGCATTTAAAGTTGTTGAATGGTATGTGCAGGACATTGGTATTGTCAGGTCGGAAACATTCGACAAAAAAAACAACCTGATGGGATATACAGAGTTGCAAAAGATTGAGTAATGTAATGCCATTACATATCTGTTTGGTAAATTAAATATAAAATGAAGTTTGCACACGTCAACATAATAGCAAAAGACTGGAAAAAGTTAGCACAGTTTTACAGTGATGTATTTGGCTGTGAACCGGTTTACCCCGAGCGTAACCTGAAAGGCGATTGGGTAGATCAATTAACAGGAATTAAAAATGCTCATTTTCAGGGAATCCACTTAAAACTTCCTGGTAACGCTGACGGGCCAACGCTTGAAATTTTCCAATTCAGTCCCGCTGAATTGAGGACTAATGCTCACCGTATCAATCAACAAGGCTTTGGACACCTTGCATTTCAGGTGAATAATATTGAAAAACTGCTGGGCCGGATTATTGAAGCCGGTGGAAAAAAATATGGTGAATTGGTCAAAAATGAAATTCCGGACATAGGTACTTTAACAGCAGTTTATATGAAAGACATTGAGGGCAATATTATTGAATTGCAAAAATGGAAGTAACGGTATGAAACCTATGTCAGTTGGAATTTGTTTTTGGGTATAAATCAAAAGGATTTTATTTATCGGGAACGGAAACATTTTAACACCCCCTTAACAACTCATCACCAATTCTTTTGTATTTTGTTTTTTATAAATGATCAATAACTAATCAAAAACAAATGGAAACTCCTAAAAACAATGTAGCAGGCTGGTTCGAAGTTCCGGTAATGGATATGAACCGCGCCGTTAAATTTTATGAAACTATTTTCGATTTTAAACTCCAGCGTGAGCAAATGGGTGAACTTGATATGGCATGGTTCCCCTTTAATATGGAAACTTATGGGTCTGCAGGTTCTCTCGTTTATCAACCTGATTTTTATAAACCCTCTGCTGATGGTGTGTTGATTTACCTCACCGCAAATTCAGGGGATGTTGCTGTTGAACTGGCACGGGTAGAAGCCGCCGGAGGCAAAGTCCTCATGCCAAAAAAACAAATTTCAGAGGAACATGGGTTCATGGCACTATTCCTTGATAGTGAAGGAAATAGAGTGGCAATGCATTCGAGGGAATAGAATTGTGAATGGCGATTAGTGATTTGTGATTGGAGAAGTTTTTGTAAAACTCACTATTCATCATTCACCAATCACTAATCATTCTATCGTTACCCAAACTCCACTTTCAAAGTCGTAGCATCCCAGCCAAGTCATTATCTTTGTGGAGGTCTTCTTTTCTTTATCGCAAATTACCGATGCATTTGTGGGTTGAATCCGCACCTTTCACTAACGCTCTCCAAACTTGACTTTTAGCTTTTATGGTCGTATATTGTAGGCTTCTTTAACCTAAACATATACTGCCATGAAAAGGTTGGTCTTACTTCTGACATTATTGATTCCTTTTTTCACATTCAGCCAGATTATCAACATCCCCGGAGACTACCATACCATCCAAGAGGGCATTAATGCTACTAGTACTGGAGATACTGTTCTGGTGGATACAGGTACTTATGTTGAGAATATCTACTTTCTTGGGAAGAACATCACTGTAGCTTCACATTATTTGACCACGTTGGACACTTCTTACATTTCACAAACTATTATTGACGGCAATCATACTGGAAGTGTTGTTTATTTTTTAAATGCAGAAGATTCAACTACTTTATTATGTGGTTTTACAATTCAGAATGGAGCTGGGTATTTTGATGTTCATACTGAAACAACCTTTGGTGGAGGAATATATTGCAATGGGTCGTCCCCCTCTTTAAAAAATCTAATAATTACAAATAATCAAGTTGATGGAGGTGGAGGCGGAATATTTATTCTTTCAAGTCAACCAACATTGACGAATATTATCGCTAAAAACAACACTTCAAATAGAGGAAGAGGAGGTGGTATTTCAATTGTAATAAGTCAGGTAACATTTCAAAATGTTATGCTAAAAAACAATTCTTCACTATTTGGTGGTGGGATAAGTATTGGTAGTAATTGTAATTTAATTTTTGATAGTATACACTTATGTAGTATCTATTCAAATCATGCTGCCGTTGGAAAAGACATTTATTCATCATACCCTGTTGAAATTTATTTAGACACATTCTCTGTAGCAACTCCCACAAATTTCTATGCTTCTCCATTGCAAAATTTTAACCTTCATATTTTGAATAATATAGTAGAACTAATTGATGTAGATTTATATGTGTCTCCTGATGGAGACAATGATAATGACGGGCTATCAGAAGAAACACCACTCAAAACAATCTACCAAGCATTTTCAATGATATTAGCGGATAGTTTACACCAGCATACGGTTTATTTACTTGAAGGTACTTATGGTGAATATAATGCTGAGACATTCCCTGTCTACATACCAGATTATATACACTTGAAAGGAGTAGATGAAAACAATGTAGTTTTAGATTGCAGTGGTACATTTGAATCGGTTGTGTATTTTAATAGAAACAGTTCAACAAAATTATCTGGACTAACGATAACAGGAGGAAAAGGAATGAATGGTAGAAGCGGTGGAGGCATATATTGCAGCAACACCAATCTAAATTTTGAAAATCTGATTATAAAGGGCAATGGCACTCTTGAATATGGTGGCGGGATTTATATTCGGAACGGTTCAGATGTAACTTTAAAAAACCTAACAATTACTGATAATAGATCTGAATATGGTGGAGGCGGAGCAATTTATTGTCAAGGTTCAGACGTTTATATTGAGAATAGTTCAATTAAAGACAATGGAGGTTCTGATTGCATACTTGTTTGGTTCTCCTCTAATATTATATTTAAAAACGTATTAATTGCTAACAATGAGTCTGGGGTTATAATATTACAATCAAATGCGCATTTGATTAATACTACAATAACAGGACATGAAGTTGATGAAGGGTATGGTGGAATTTCTAGCTCTAATTCAGGAATAATTTCGGAAAATACCATATTTTGGAACAACACGCCAACTGGAATTTCGTTTGGCGAAAATTGGGATGGTACTGATACCATCTATATTTCTTATTCTAATATTGAGGGAGGAGAAGAAGGTATTAATATAAATGATAGCACTACTGTGTACTGGCTCGAAGGCAACATCGACCAAGACCCGATTTTTGTAGCTTTAGGTGACAATCCATACCAAATCAACGATTACTCCCCCTGCATAGACGCAGGAACACCCGATACTACAGGACTCAATCTACCCGAATACGATTTAGCAGGAGAATTACGTATCTTCAACGAAAGAGTAGATATAGGTGCTTATGAGTGGAATACTTTTGTAGGTATTGAGGAATCCTCAATGCCTGATAGACTCCAATTACAGGTAAATACATACCCCAACCCCTTCACCACCTCAACCACAATCGAATACGAACTAATCCAACCTGAAACCGTCAGAATCATATTTTACAACCAGTTTGGCAAGCTGGTAGATGTGATTGAAGAAAGTCAACTGCAAGGTTTAAATAAGGTTGTATGGACTCCTGAAAACCTCCCTGATGGGATTTATTACTTCAGGTTGCAGGCTGGTGAAGAGATGGCTACAGGGAAGATGGTGAAAATTGATTAGTGAATAGTGATTGGTGATTGGTGAGAAACAAAACGAGCGAGAAATAAATCACCAATAATATACAACCTACAACTTCATTACATTTGTGGCAAAGGAAAATTGCCCGATATGAATAAGTTTTTGGTCTTCTTCTTAGCATTACTTCTAACATCTCCAGCCATTTCACAGGACAGCATCATCACCCTTTTACCAGACCCTTTCATCCTACCGGGATTGCAGGCATCAGGAGAACCTGAAGTTTATAAAGGAAATGATCTGTTCGATCTCATCAATAACGGCACTGATGTCTATTTCGAGTATGGGTTTGTGAAAGTGGCAATACAGGCTTATAGTGGCATGAAAGGTAATTCGAGTTTAAAAGTCGAGATATATGAAATGGAAAACAGTGATGGTGCATATGGGATTTTTTCATTAACTGCTTCTCAAAAGAAAATCGAAGAAAAAAGGGGCGTGTTTACAGTTACGGGAAATGGATATAAAATGATCCAAAAAGGCCCATACTTTATCATAATTTCGTATGGAAATCTCACCGACGAATTGAGTACAAGTTTAATGACCAGAATTACCGATGATATTGTATCAAAAATTAAACCTTTGGCTTATTATCCATCACTATTGACGAGCAATAAAATACCATGCCCTAATTATACGCGAATACTTTACTTTCAAGGAGATATCGCATTAAGCAATGCGACTTACCTGAATTTCAAAATTCCTTTCGACTATAGTGATGGTGTATTTTACCGATGCGATGTTTTCGATTATATTGTTTATAAACCGAAGGGTGATCTGGGAATGAAAAAAATCATGGATTTGCTAATTACAAGTATTGTTGAAAGTAATGCTGAGTTCAGTCCTCTTCAAACTTCATTTGGGTATTCAGTTAAAGAAGGTGACAAACTCCGATATGATGTAAGCCAGGAAGGGGAAACCATAATCCTGATCAAGTATATCTGAATAAACATTTCTTACACTACATCGGCAACGAATCTTCTTCCACAACCAGTATAGCATCTTCAATCAGGATATCGTAGGCATAACCGTAACCAAAATCTTTATTGAGAACGACTATGCCTTCGAAGGTGACTATATCTCCTTTATTAACAACATTATTTGTTGTTACCGTTAAGTCAAAATTTCCATTGCTCTGGGTGCCACCCTGGATATGAACCCAATTTTTACTCATAACTGCCGGCGTAAATTTTACAATCTGGCCATGTATTTTTATGGTCTCTCCTTCGTATCCTGATTTGTTCTCAAACAACTCTCCAATAGTTACTGCTCCTTTAATACGTTCAATATTTCTAATTTCCATATTACCAACTTCCGTTGAGCCTTTCTTATCAGCATTCATATTTTTGGCTGATGGAAATGGTTTGTCACTGATTGATTGCATAAAATAAATATGATCAAAAGTCCTGTCCAGTTCTTTACTTGGGAAGTTTTCCATTTCCATATAATTGTCGAAATAATAGGTATTGCCTTCAACAATATTGTCATTTCTTGGAACAGCGCCCCAATATACGTCTCCTTCCTCCTTCATTTTTAAATAAGTGTATGATGATGTATGAATTACTTCTTTTACAACCACCTCCCTCAAATTTGGGTTATCCAGTTTATAACTTTTGCTTTCACCTCCTGACTCGCATGAAAATAATGTGGCCATAAAAACCAGGCCCAGAAAAATTATTACGTTTTTCATTTATGTTATTTTAATATTTACCAAATCCATTATTTCTTTAATCCTTTCCTTTCCAGCATCGCATCAATCGAAGGTTTTTTTCCACGAAACTGAACATACAATTTCATCGGATCTTCAGTTCCCCCTTTCGACAGGATATTATCGCGAAACGCTTTTGCAGTTGCTTTATCAAAAATCCCATTTTCCTTAAAAGCCTCATAAGCATCAGCATCCAAAACTTCGGCCCAGGCATAACTGTAATACCCTGATGAATAGCCTCCTGCAAAAATATGTGCAAAATAAGGGCTGCGATAGCGTACCACGATCTCAGGGATCATGTGCATATTTTCAAGCGATTTGTTTTCAAACTCCATCACATCAAAGTCCTGTTTTTCGGTAATTGTATGCCAGTCCATATCCAGCAATGCTGCCGACATAAATTCAACCGTGGCAAAACCCTGGTTAAAATGACTTGCCTTTTTCATTTTCTGGATCAATTCATCCGGAATGGGTTCACCTGTTTCGTAATGTTTGGCATACATAGGCAATACCTGTGGATCAGCCGCCCAGTTCTCCATGATCTGAGAAGGTAGCTCAACAAAATCGCGCGGCACGGAAGTCCCCGAAAGGGTCACATAATTACAATCGCTCAACATGCCATGTAGGGCGTGTCCAAACTCATGAAAGAGGGTTAAAGCCTCATCAAAACTCAACAATGCAGGTTTGTCGGCAGTTGGTTTGCTGAAATTACAAACAACCTGAATGACAGGCAGCACATTTTCCCCGTCCTTTTGATATTGTTTCCTAAAACTGGTCATCCATGCGCCACTGCGTTTGCTTTCGCGTGGAAAGAAATCCATATAGAGAATAGCCTGTGTTGAACCATCGGCTTCCTGTATCTCGTAGGCTACAGCATCAGGGTGATACAACGGCAAATCGGTACGTTCAACGAACTGCAAACCATATAACTTTGAGGCTACGTCAAAAACACCCTGCTTTACATTTTCAAGCTTGAAATAAGGCCGCAACACTTCATCATCAAAAGCATATTTTTCCTTTTTCAGTTTTTCAGCATAATACCACCAGTCCCAGGGTTGCAGCGTAAAATCACCTCCCGCTGCTTCAATCATTTCTTGCAATGCCACGGCTTCTTCCTTTGCAACAGGCAGTGCTGCTTCCATTAATCCGCCGATCAAATCATAAACTTTATCGGGTGTTTTAGCCATATTGTCATCAAGCACATAAGCTGCATGATTTTCGAAGCCAAGCATTTTGGCACGCTCCAGGCGGAGGTTAACCATGTCGTTTACAATGGCTTTGTTATTATGCTCATTGTCATTGTTCCCACGATTGATATAACCTTTGAAAAGATATTCACGTAAATCACGGTTATCGGCATAGGTAATAAATGGGATGAGACTTGGTTTATGTAAAGTAAATTCCCAATTGTCTGTAAGGCCATCCTTCTCAGCTGTTTCGGCAGCAGCAGCTATGACCGATTCAGGCAAACCCGAAAGATCATCTTTACTTTCAATTACCAGCTTAAAATTATTGGTTTCTGCAAGCTGGTTTTCACGAAACTGCAACGACAGCAGCGATAACTCTTTGTTTATTTCCCGGAACCTTTCTTTTTGATCGTCAGGCAGATTAGCTCCTCCCCTTTCAAATCTTTCATAGGCCTTTGTAAGCAACATCTCATCTTCCACAGTAAGCTCGATATCATCTTTCTGATTATAAACTGTTTTTACCTGCTCAAATAGTTCTTCGTTCAATACAATATTGTCCCAATGGGCAGAGAGCAAAGGTGAAATATCTTTTGCGATTTTTTGCATTTCATCGCTTGTGTTGGCCGAATTTAGGTTTCCGAAGACACTGTTTATCCTTCTTAATGATTCGCCACTTTGATCAAGGGCAACAATAGTGTTTTCAAAAGTAGGTGCATCGGGGTTGTTAACAATCGATTCTATTTCTTCTTCATGAAGCTTTATGCCTTTCTCAAACGCAGGCATATAATCATCATTTTCAATTAAGTCAAATGGAGGTACACCATACGGCGTTTCCCATTCTACAAAAAACGGGTTTTCTTTCATTTCAGATTTTTTTTGATCCTCGCATGCTGAGAGCAAGATAACAATTGCAAAAAGCGATAAGATATAATGTTTCATCGGTTAATTATTTAATGGTTTTTGTTCCTATAAGCCGTCAAAAGTAGTGCTTTTAAAAGATTTTTAAAAAACCCCGCTGAACGGGCTTTAGCTTTCATCGGGTTGAAATTAAGTTCGCAAAATATTCCCGATCCGCTATCTCCAAGCAGATTTAACAGTTCTAAAACCCGCTGAATGAACTTTAGCTTTCAGCGGAGTGAAATACTTAAACGAAACAAATTCCGATCCGCTAACTCCAAGGCGAGTTAGCAGTTCTAAAATAATATTTCTGGCTTTATGATTCTTATCGGACTGGCGCTAATCGCTGATGCTGTTGAATATTTTATGTCCTGAATGCCCTTGTTGTAAAATTTTAACAATTATTCACCAAAACCTGATTACTTTTCAAATCATATTTTATAATTTTGAGCGTTATCAATACTTAAAGCTTAACAATGAAAAAATTCTTATTTGCAACTGCATTGGGTTTTGCTGCAGCCTACTGGTTTTTCCGCCTCCCACACTCCTATGGTAAAATGTTATCAGGGTTTATCATTGCGATTTTTGATGATGGTAATGGTGATGTCATCATAAAGATGAATAACGACAGGCATGATTTCGTTTTAAGTGACGGATTAAACCTGGACATTGATGTAAAAAAATTGCAATCCAAACTGATAGGCAAACGATCTGAAATCTGGTTTACACATCCCAAATGGCCTGTTGATACAACACCACACATTACACGATTGATTAGCGAAGGCGAATTGGTTTACAGTAAATGGTAACAGGCTTTTGATGTATCATAATAATACCAATCAATGATTAAATTATGCCAAACTTTAACAATAGATGCCGATTGGTACAAGGTACGTGTTGCGAGTCAATGAGTTACGACAAACGATTTATCAGTAACCTAAACTCATCCATTTAAAACGAATTGATAATCAGCTATAAATATTAACTTTTAATTCACACTTAGAGATAACTTATAATAACCGGGCTATGCAAATTAAAGTTGGGACTTTCAACCTGAACAATCTTTTCTCCCGTTACAATTTCCGGGCGAGCCTAAGCGCAATAAAGCAAGGGGCAACAGTTGAATATACATTTGGGAATCCGGATATTTTTAAAATAAAAAAATTCCGAGGCAGATTGATCAAACCTAAAAAGGACGCTGAAACGATTGAAATTGCAGAAAGGATCAAAGCCATGAATGTTGATATACTTGCCGTTCAGGAGGTTGAGAATATCGACATCCTTCGGCAGTTCAACAAGAAGCACCTCAGCAATATGGATTACAAATATGTAGTTCTGGTTGAAGGTAACGACCCCAGGTTTATTGATGTTGGATTGCTTTCGAAATATCCGGTGGGAGGCATCACTTCCTGGCAAGAAAAAAGGCATGCCGATGAGAACCGTAAGATCCTTAGCCGTGATTTATTACAGGTTGAAATCCTGAATCACTCACGAACCAAAAAGTTATTTACGCTATTCAACACCCATTTAAAGAGCAATTATGTTGATAACAATGCAGATGACCCTGTTGGAGAGGCGCTAAAAAACAGCACAAAAAGAAGAAAGCAGTCGGCTGTGATTGCAGAAATTATTAAAGACCAAACACGACCCAACAGCTCATTTATCCTGCTCGGGGATATGAATGACACCACGGATGCCGAACCTCTTGAGGAATTTACCAGCGATGCCGAATTAAATTTTGTTAATGCACTAACGAACATGGTGGAAGTAGGGACTATGAATCATACAAAATATCCACCTGACAATCATTTATGGACGCACCGATATAGCCCTTCCGCCGGTGTTTATCACTATCATTTATATGACCAGATTTGGGTTAGTAATGCCTTGGTGGATAAGCTTAACGGAGCATGGGTTGGCCGCAGAAAAAAGGTGGGAGGAAATGGCAGCGACCATGACCCGGTTTGGATTGAATTGAAGTTTTAACTTTCAAACTACTCTTCGAGCAGAATAAACTTGTCTTCGGTAGCATAAAACAAATTTCCCAGCGCTGGGTCATATCGCCAATAGTTATCCGATAGTTGTTCATCCGGCAGATTATCATTCAGGTATTTGTTCAACAGTAAATCGAATGTATAACCGGCATATGTTCTGCCTAAAAGGTAGGCGAAATCGTATAGGTCTGCGTGTTTTAGGGTGTCTATTTCGAATAAGTACTTGAGATCTTCGCTAAAAGCACCATAAACAAATTCCCCCTCGAGATCATCGGTTATGATATCACTGGCAAAATAAACATCATGGTTACTTTTATCGGAGTTGATATCACTTATTTCAATCCATGAACTTATATAAGCGGCATTCAGATCATGATCATGATAATAGTATGTATTAGATATCGTAATATCATCACGTTGTGAATAATTCGCTTCTTCGATTTCGATTTGCGCAACATTGATGATAAAGGCATTTGAGTCGATATCCATAAATTCGTTTGTAAATTCTTCGCGATAGACCAAAAAACCAAACTGTTTTAACTCATTGTACAATCCAAGCATATAATTGGCGATAAACAACGAATCATCCACAAATTGAAGCAATTGAGAGTTTGCCATCAATACTGAGTCAAAAAGGGATTCATCCTTGATTTCAAGCGAATCCAATATTTCCTTTTTCAGGTTTTCTTTGTAAATGAACTGTGGTGAAATCAGCAAAGCACTTCTGATTGACTCATTTTTGATAAAAGTATTTGCCATTCTTCTTTCAGGGCTGCACGAGTTAAGAACCATCCAAAGAAAAAGCAGGGACATAATTACAAAAGCAAACCCTTGAAATGAGGAATTATATGTAACCTTCACTGTTTTCATTTACGATTATAACTTTGCACCCCGGACAATACTTCTGATTTTATCCATCCGGGACACATACACTGTGCAAAAGCAACAAACATAAATAAAACTATTTTACCGAAAAAATTTCTATTAAAATATTACAGAAATTAATTAGTTGTTTACATTGAACATCGTAACGCCTGCGTTGGTCACCACCCAAACATTTCCTCTTTTATCTTCAAAAATACTTTTGATGTGGTTGTCAGCCAGTCCGTTACCCTCTGAATAGTGAATCCAGGCATTATCATTTGTCTGTCGGTAAATGCCATTTTTCTTTGTTCCAACCCAGCACGACATTCTCCTGTCAACAAAAATTATTTCAGCATCCCAGTCATCCTCAGGTGTATAAATATTTTCCCAGGCCTGTCCTGTAAACTGATAAAGCCTTTGGTTACCAGCTAACCAAATCCGTCCAAACCTATCCTTTTTTATGAGGTTGTATTTTTTATCTTTTAAGCCTGAGTTCCGTGTATAAGCCAGCCACTTACCCGCTTTGAACCTTGAAACTCCCGAAGCTGAAAACGCAAGAACAACAGAGTCTGCAAACAATAGTTCATCAATTGCCCTCTTTAAATGGATATCTTTTTCGGAAAAGGCTTTCCAGCTACTACCATCAAATAAATTTAATCCGGTTGGACTGTAATTGCTATGCGTATATGCCCAGATTCGGCCAAAAGGATCCATTTTCAATATATGAATCGCCTTGTTGGTTAATCCATCTGTTTTATTGAAATTTGTCCACTTGCCAGAGCTATACCAGGAAACACCACGTTCGGTTGCCAGCCAGATTTCGTTATTATTTCCCTTTAATAAAGCAAATATTTTTTTTGCATCAATCTTGTCCCTTGAATATTCTTCCCAATCCTCCCCATTATAACTGTAGAGGTTATCAAGCGAACTTATCCAGATGTTTCCACTTGTATCTTCAATTATCCCGGTAAAATATCTGTCTGACCCGATTACATTGTCAAGGCTGGCACTACCGGCAATGTCAGCATTAAATTCATACCAAACCGATCCGTCAAACATATTAATCGTTCCATTAATTATCACAACACCGAGATCCTTTTTTAAATCCTGCGAATATTCCATTGTTGTCCATAGCCTTCCCTGTGTGTCTTCAAAAAAATGCTTCACCTGGTAATCTTCGTCGTCATTTATAAAGTCAATCCAATATTCCATGTTATAGAAAAAAAGACCATTTTTTGTGCTTGTCCACATATAGCCATTCCGGTCTTCATAAATTGCTTCTACCTTGCCCAAGGCTTTGGTTTTGCCTGAAGTATTTTCGATGTGGCTTATCTTGTGCCAGGTTGTACCGGTAAAAGCATTTAATCCGCGATTTGTTCCTAACCAAACAATACCTCTTGAATCGACGAAAGTTGTGGTAATATCATTTGATGTAAGCCCATTCGCTTTTGAATAATTGATAATTGTATCCTGACCGCTGGCCTGCCTGAGACAAGCAACAACAATCACTATCAAAAAACCTCTGAATAAAGAAAACATCTCTTAATGGTTGCAATTGTATAAAATTACACAATAATCACATATTGAGGTATTTTTTATATTTTCTATCTACAAACAGGCAGGTTGAATATACAAATTGAGACCTTCTATAGTCTTTAGATCTGGAAGATCCTTATTAAGGAAAAGTATCTTCGTTTTTTGACCATTGCCGTAAGCACTCCTTTTTAGGGAAGAATTGTTTTTGTTGCCCGACTCTGCCAGGTTCTGTAAACTCTGGCAGGTCGTAAAAAAAGCCCGGCAACATTTAAGCTACCGGGCTATCATTCAGAATTTTATTTCCTACTCTTCTATAACTATTTCATGCGTAATTTCTGCTGCTTTATTCAGCATTTCCGTTACCCCGCAATACCTATCCTGAGAAAGATTGATTGCTTTTTCAAGTTTGGCCATCGGAAGGTCTCTACCACGGAAAATATACCTGATGTGTATTTTATGGTAATATTTCGGATGTTCATCTGTTAATTCCCCGTTAACCTCAACGTTAAAATAATCAGGTTTAACGCGCATCTTGGTGAGAATAGAGATTACATCCATACCTGTACATCCACCCAAAGAGGCGAGTGTTAATGGTTTAGGCTGTGGGCCGCCATTCATACCACCTACTTTTTCAGTAGCATCTATTGGAATATTAAATCCACCGACTTCCACATTGAAAGCCATTTTTCCCGTCCATTTAATATTTACTTTACCCATGTGTTTCTTAAATTAATTTGCGCAAAAATACACTTTAAAAACAATGTCAAATTTAAAAAATTACAAATTGTCAGATAGCTAATGTTTAGTAATTAAAGCCAAATGCCGCCGGAATAATACCTGCATCAATCTCACTAATATAATTGCCAGCAGCATCATAGCGGTAAACTAAACCAGATGATTGATAATCTTTCGGGTTGCCGATATAGATATTGTCATTGGAAGGGTCTACTCCTAAATAACCAAAAAACTGATTATTTTCCTGGCTGATCAGTGGTGTTGATGGTAGCTGGTCATCATTTACTGACATTGTAAACACACCATTATTCAGGAAGTATAACTGATCTCCATTACCATTGATCTTTAATGCGGAAGGACTTGACTCCAATACATTAAATGTATAAGTGTGTAATACTTCGCCATTTGCTCCATTGATTTTCCATATAGTCGGGAGTTCTTCATTTAAATACCCACCGGAGCATAGCACCCATAAGTTGCTGTCTTTGTCTGAAACAATGCTGTTTGGTTCAATTCCTACTTTAATGGTATCAACCAGTTTATCCGTATTGGTATCAAGCACCAGAACAACGTCATTTTTCAGCTGCTGGCCATAAGCCGAGTAATTGGCGACATATGCTTTGGCTCCGATTAGTACCATTTCTTCTGATGACCTGTTTAGTTCAATGGTTCCTGTTACCTCAAATGTAGTTGAATTAACAATGGATATGTGATGATCGTACAGGTCGGAGATATATGCTTTTTCACTGTTTAAAATCAACATATTTCGCGGAGAAGCCAGCCCGGTTATTTTTCCGCTTAGTTTGGCATTCTTTCTTTCAATACAATAAACCACCCCCGAGTTATTAACGACAATAAAAGCTTTGTCTTCCCACAAAGTGATGCTTTGGGCAACATCGCCCAGCGGGATTTTGTTTACTTCCGTAAATAAATTATTGATGAGTATTTTTGACCCCGTCTCAAAGTATGACAAAGAAGCATTTGCAGCATTGAAGGTACCCTGATTAATAATAAATACACCTTTTGCCAAATCATGATCCTGTTGCTCAGGCGACTCATCTTTTTTACATGCCTGAAAGATAAACAACAGGCTAATTAACAGTACAATTAAATTTCTCACTTGTTTCTATTTAACTTAAACGACAAGAATATCTCATAATTTCTACCTGGCATCGGCCTCCATAAAACAGCCTGATAATCTGTATCAAAAAGGTTATTCACTTTAAAGCGGGCTTCCAAACCGACTTTTTCAAAATCCCATTGTTTACCAATTGCAACATCATTCAGTACATAAGCAGGTAACTTACTACCGATGGTATTTTGTTCGCCAACATAGTGAACATTCCAATTAATATAATATAAGCGGTAACCCCAGCTGATCAGTCCGTTACCTGTATGCCTTGGTATGTAGATCAACTGATCATCATCATTGATATCATTTGATGTTTCATTTACATTGGAAGTACGTGTGTAAGCATATTCAAAGAAAATACGGTAATTTGATTTTCCGGCATGGCCATCCAGATGTGCAGTAAACTCCACTCCCCTAGCAAACACTTTGTTGATATTTTCGGGGCTCCAATAACCCGATCCTGTATCTACCCACTGTATCCAATTATTTATTTTGGAAGCATGAGCTGTTATATCTGTTTTGATCAACAAAAAATCACCCGCGGAAAAAGCATAATTAATTCCTGCTTCCGCTTCAAAACCATCTTCCGGTTTAAGGTTTTCGTTTCCTCCCGGATACCAGTACAGGTCATTTAAAGTAGGCAAATGGTAATTTCTTGAGATACTCATTCGTAAATAGAGATCCTGGTTTTTTAGCAACTTAATATTCAACCCAAACAATGGCATCAATGGCAACATATCGGCATCTGACATTTGTGTTCTCAATAAAAGACTTATTTTCAAACGGCTCCAGAAATCCTTCTTTACCTGGACAAATAAACTTTGTGTATTTCTTTGTTTAATTTCGTAGTAATTATTTGAGTTAACGCTCTCAAAATCAACATCCATGCCTGTTGCTAATTCAAATCCTTTTTGAAAAGAGCGTTCATATTTCGCCTTCACAAAAACACCATTTGTCTTATTTAGTGAATGAACCAATGTATCACCCACATCAGGTAAGCCATCGGAATCATTTTGCAGGTTGTAGGTAAAATTCTCATAAAAGTATGCCGCTTTAAGTTCAAACCTTGACCTGTTTTTGTGATAGGACCAACCCAAAGTATTCCGCGTAAAAATATCATCCTGGTATTCCTTTTTCCACTCACTTGATTCAACACCGGTCATCAATGGTGGATTATTCCTGAAATTCCACTGATTCCATGTTGAAAATGAAAGTATATGGTGCACATTGGGTCGATAGCTGAATTGCTGTGTAAATCCGATATTCCGGTAATCCGCCTTATCCTGTTTCATTTCTTGCGCAGGAATGATTGCATCGTTGTAATAGGGAAAATCGTTTTTTGAGGATTGGTAGATAAATCGCGTATTTGAGGCAAACTTTTCATTTCCAAGATTCAGTCCGGCTGATGATGACCACGTATTAAAACTGCCGTAAGTTTGCGATAGAGAAACCACCGGAGTTCCTGAATGGAAAGGCTCATTAATAAGGTTAATTCCACCGCCAAAGCCACCACTCGATTTTACAAGCGATGCACCGCCATAGTGTAACTCCACCTCATCAAAAAATGAATTGGGCAGGAGTGAAAAATCCGTCTGCCCCAGCATGGGCGAATTAAGCCTGAAATCATTCCAGAGAACCTGGGTATGCGAAGCTCCTGTCCCACGGAATGAGGCGGTAGCAAGGCTTCCTTTTCCGTACGAGCGAATAAAAACCGGAGTATATGATGATAGTAATTCACCCAGATCAACATTGTTAAGTGACTGCTTAAACATGCTGTCGATGGTGCTTTTTTTAGTGGTCGCAAGATAATCTACTTCGTACCCCAGCACCTCCAATTCGTTTAAAAATAAAGTGTCAAAAACCATTTGTCCTGTTGAATCCATTCCAAGAAATAAAATGAACATCAGGATTAAATGATATTTGTGCAGGCCTCTCAACGTTTGATCAGTTTATGAATTTCAGTTCCTTCTTTTGAAGTGATTTGCATAAAATATAAACCCGGGAGCCAGGGAGTTGTTTGCAACTTGATTTGTTCTGAATCTGTTTTAATATCAGCTACTATGCTACCCACATGATCAAATATCCGGACCCTGATGATCCGGATTTTTGCTGATATAAAAAGATTGTTAGTAAAAGGGTTTGGGTAGATGAGTATCCCTGGCTCACCGGGTATATCTGTTATATCATTGCTTTCTTCGTTGTATATTACCCCGACGGCATCCAAATCAAAACCTCCAGAGTCAAATGGTGTTGGCCAGGGGTCGTTTACTTTGTTCCCCTCAGAATCAAAACTTGCATACTCGTCATTAATACTGCCCACAACATCCGCAATTCGAACGGCCACAATATGATTAACATTTAGTTCCTCAATCTGCAAAAGTTCTTCCAGGTCGAATGGCACACCATAACCGCCGCGATATTTTCCGGCCAAATTATTTAGCTCTTGTGCTTCCAGCGTTCCAAATGATTCAATCTGTTCCTCAGTTTGAGTCAATGATGTAGCAGGAAATCGAAAGAATTGTTCTCCGTCCGAACTCACTTCCACAAAAGCCAGTTCGAGGAAAAAGTCATCAAAACCATTCTCAAACACGGCAAAATCAGGGCCGGATCCATTGACAATCGCAACATTAAATCCCAGTGTAGACCTACCTCCATCGCCCAGGCTAATTATTGAAAAGTCAGCCTTACCCAGTGCCAGATCAATTGATCCTACACTTACTTTTCCCAGTGATGTATCGGCAATATTGATCCAAGCCCGCTCAATGCTGCAAGATGAAGCCCAGGCAATAAATACCGTACTATCTGCATGTATGGCAGTGGTTCCCGGCTCTCCGGCTGGCGGAGCAAACTGCGCTATTACCTGAACGCTTATAAAAAAAATCATTCCGGTAATTACTAAATTTTGCAGGTACCGGAATGAAAAATATTTTTTGCTAAATATCATTAGTTTTTAATAAACCTTCCGGTGAATACGGAGGTTTCGGTATTTACTATTATAAAATAAATTCCGGAATTTAATGTACTAACATCAATCTGTTTGTATTCAGTGTTTCTATAAACAACTTTTCCGGAAATATCTGAAATAATAGTACTCACCATATCCTGATCGTCAGGAATGCTGAAACTGATCAGACTGCTTGCAGGATTTGGAAAGACATTGAGTTTCTCAACAATCCTCTTCAAATTTAAACCTGTACTATTCCTGTAATCAACAACAATAGCCTGGGCTGAAATTCCTGCCTCAAAACTACCTGTATTTTCTCCATCAAGATTGTAAATAAATCCCTGACCTGTTGAATAGAAATCAGTTGTAGTAAGATAGATCAGATTGTTTACGGTATCAATAACAGATGCGCCAATGGTCATTTGTTGAGGTGCGACAACCAAAGGATTTTCCAGCTCATTAGTTTCAAGATTAAACAAACCGATACCGTTATTAATTTCAGCATAAAAATTATTTTGAGCTTGTCCTGTAAGGTTAGCCAATGCAGCATTTTCGTAAAGAAACTCCTCAATTACATTACCTTCCAAATCCATTGTAGCCGATCTTGAATCAGTTTCGCCCCATGCGGTCTTCATAAAAGCAGTTATCACATCGTTATAAAAAGCAAAATATCCAATGTTGGCAAAGCTTTCGCCATAATCGTCTTCAGAAAGTACAACATTTTGATCCAGGTCAATGGATGCAATCTTTCCTGTAGTACTGCCATATGCTCCGGGAATAGCAACAAGAGCAATGCTCTCTTTAATCATAATTCCGGAAGCCTCGTCTGATATTTCATCAAATTCTGTAATCAAAGAAAGGTCATCCAATGAAAAAGTCTTCACAAAATTCTCGGTAACAGGATACCAGAAAGAGGCCACCAAAACTTCTCCATCGGTTGCAAGTTGGTTTACACCGGTTGCAGAAACAGCTGCCACTTTTTCGTACGTATCGATATTAAGTTTTACAATTGAATCCTGGGCAGCGACAAAAACAAAAGCTCCGTGAATGACCGCATCCTGAACGGATTGCGTATAAATTGTTGCGAATTCGGTAGTTTCACCTGATCCGGGGTTGTAGGCCGCAACAGTAACATAATCATCAGGATTACCATAATCGCCACCATTAACGATGATAACCTGGTTGGTGTAAGTCGTTTGTGCAATTGCACAATTTGCTGAAAACACAATTATTGGTGCAAACAGTCTGAAAAAGTAATTTTTTTTCATAAAAAAAGTTTTAAGGTTAAATAATTAGTTAATTCACCTCAAAACTTACAGGAAAACCATAGGTATGCCTTGCATATCATTTGCTTTTATCCCGAAAGCTTTGAATAATAATTTGAACAATGGCAGGTCTTCTGACTTGCTCGCTTTTGAGGCCTTCCCTCTTCGGTTTCCCGGAAAAGTGACCAGCGGTTTCAAAAGCATGAAAAGAGCTTACAGCAGCGGGAACTGTACAGGATTTACACCTGATTCCCTATTATGCCTTTCATCCGGCCAGATGAAATATGGCACCATTGCTGATACAAAAGTAGGTAAAATTACAGGTGATAATATGGAATAGAAAAAATAAATTGACACATTAATGACTACCCCCTCGTTGGTGTCCACACCAATGAGTTAAAATCTAAACCTGCAAATTTATTGATCCTGGATTTCCGGTCGGTGAAGACACCAACCGGGGTATAGGAAACGGAATAGAAGAAATTTAAATCAACACCATCAAAGATGAATTGTTAATACGTCGAACTGTTTGCATGGCCAAAATGCTGGTAAACCATGTCCTCACTCATTACTTCAAGTGCTTTGTTTATCTCCCGGTCTTCGGGCCACAACACCTCGAAATAAGCTGCGGTATTGTACATATTCCTGGCAATCATAGCTTTTATCTGGAGTTTGAAAAAATCAATGTTTGGCGTCAGGTCATCATCATTAACCTCAATTTCATCCTTAGCACCTGTCACGAATTCATCAAATTCTTCCTGAGATATAAAGAATGACTTGTTGAACTGCTCAAAATTTTTGTACTTTTTGTTCAGCTCTTTTCTGTGATCATTAAGGTACTCATTCACAAATCCATTCAGGACACCCTTTCTTATCAGGTCAGAATACAGATGGTTATAACGCGTTGAATCCCATGGAATAAAAACATCGGGCATAATGCCACCACCACCATAAACGGTACGGCCTTTTTCGGTTTCATATTTTAACGAATCGGGGAAATGAATACTGTCGGCGCTTATCATCTCACCGTTTTTCAATCCCTCGTAAAAACTCTTATAATACTTTTCGGTGCCTTCATCATACGGCTTCTGGATGCATCTTCCGGAGGGCGTATAATAGCGCGCTACGGTCAACCTGACTACGGCACCATCAGGCAGACGGAATGGCCTTTGCACCAGGCCTTTTCCAAATGAACGCCTGCCAATAACCACACCACGGTCCCAATCCTGAACTGCGCCTGATACAATTTCACTGGCTGAAGCCGATCCTTCATTGATCAGGACAACAAGTTTACCTTTCTCAAACTTTCCTTCCGCCGAGGCCAATAAATCCTGACGGGGAGTGTGAATGCCTTCTGTATATACAATCAGCTTTTCGTTTTCAAGAAATTCATCACTGATGCTCATGGCTGTTCCCAGGTAACCACCCGAATTACCACGCAGGTCGAATACAAGGTCTTTCATTCCTTCTTTCTTCAATTCTGCAACAGCTTCATCGAATTCTTCCAGCGAATGTCGTGCAAACCTATTTAACTTAATATAGCCGGTTTTTTCGTCAAGCATAAAAGAGGCATCCATGCTATTGATCGGGATTTCGTCGCGTTCGATTGTAAAATCCAGTAATCCGTCAACACCTTTACGGTAAACCCCAACTATTACTTCGCTACCCTTTCTCCCTCTGAGGTTGTCCATCACCCATTTGTTGGTGACGTCTTTCCCAAAAGCATCTGTTTGATCCACCGTGATGATTTTATCACCGGCAAGGATACCTACTTTATCGCTGGGTCCGCCCGGTATGGGGGAGATTACCAGAATGGTATCCTTGTATAGCTGGAAAATCAAACCGACTCCTTCAAAGCTGCCTTCCAGTTCTTCAGTAGATTGTTTTACATCATCTTTTGAAATATACGATGAATGCGGATCCAGTTCTTTCAGGGTTGTTTCAATAATCCTTTCAGTTAAGCCAGGCATATCCAATGTGTCAACATAAAACCCATTGATCAGATGCAATAAGGTGGAGACTTTTTTTGTGGTTTCCGTATCATTCATCCGCTCCACGTTGTGTTGTGCCACAAGGGCAACAGCGAAGATCATTATAAAGCCGAGGAGGAGTATTTTAGTCTTATTTGCCATGCGATTCTTGTTTAATCGATTTTTAAATAACCTTATTCGTAATTTTTGCAAAAAAGTTAACCCGTACGAATCAGATTAACTATTTGATTTTAAGCCGTCAAATATAAAAACAATTGCCGTACCAGTATTTTTATTAACGCAAAGGCCGCTGTTAAATTTTGTTAAGCCCCCCTGTGTCTCCCCGTCAGCTGACGGGGGAGAAAATACGTGTGCCGGTTTGGAAGCCTGTACTAGCGCATGAACCAGCAGCCAGCTACCAGTATCTAGTATCCCAACATCTCTCTCATCCCCACAAGAATCTTCTCAACATCCGGCAAAATGGCTTTTTCTAAAATACGGTTAAAACCGACAGGGGTAAATGTTGCTCCGATTCGCTTAACCGGTGCGTCAAGGTGATGGAATGCTTCTTCAACAATCATGGAAGCCACTTCTCCACCAAAACCTGCAAACACTTTATCTTCGTGAACAACCAGGGCGCGATTTGTTTTTTTCACTGAGTTCAGAACTGCTTCCTTATCCAACGGGATCAATGAACGCAGATCCACAACTTCAATACTTTTTCCGGTTTCTTCCTGAATCTGTTCGGCTGCTTTCAGGCAGAAAGGAGTAGTGTTGCCATAGGTGATCACCGTCAGGTCGGTACCTTCACGCCTGATGCGTGCTTTCCCGAATGGCACTTCAAAATCTTCCGGAACAATGGTTTCTGCCATCGGATCGTTGTACAAAGCCTTGGGTTCCATGAACATAGTCATTCCCCTTGAACGCATTGAAGTCCGAAGCAGTCCGGCGGCATCATCGGCAAACGAAGGATAAACAATTCTTAAGCCCGGCAATGTTGACAATGCGCCTTCGATATTTTGAGAATGGTAAAGTCCCCCACCAATATAACCGCCCGAAGCCAGGCGAATGGTCACATTGGGCGTAAAAGCGCCATTGCTTCGCCAGTAATCGTGTGTGCTGTCGACAAGCTGTTCCATAGCCGGCCAGAAGTAATCGGCAAACTCGGCGCCCTCAACAACAATCCTGATCTTTTCATCGTAACGGCTCATACCGTTAGCTGTGCCCATGATGTAATCTTCGGCAATCGGGGCGTTAAAAACCCGTTTCTTGCCAAATTCCTGTTGCATGCCCTTGGTTACATTAAAAATGCCGCCTTTTTCTTTATAAGCCACATCCTGCCCCCAGATATAAGTATCCAGGTTGTGGCGAAATTCTGCCTTTAAGGTATCATTCAGTGCCTGGATCAATCGCCTGGGTTCACCCTTTGTTCCATCATGCAGGCCATCGGGGTATTTTTCAGACACATATGGTTCGGGCAAAACAAAATCGTAGATGGATGTCGGATCAGGATCAGGAGCAAACAGCGCTTTTTTGTGGGCAGCTGAAATATCTTTTTTAGCCTTTTTATCGAGATCAGCTAATTCTTCTTCGGTGAATTTACCCGAATGAATCAGCTGAACCTTAAACCGTTCCAACGGGTCAGATAAGCGAATACAATGTCTTTCGCTATCATCACGGTATAATTCATGCGCATCCGAATTGGAATGTGAGTGGATGCGGTAACAGTTGGCATGGACGATAACCGGTTCACTTTTTTCTTCGATGTGCTTTTTGGCAGCATGCATGGTATTCATCGAGTCAAAAACATTCTTCCCATCACAATACATGATCTTCAGGTTTTTGATTCCTCTGTAATTTTCGGCAGCACGGCGGTTTGCCGATTGGTCGCGCTGCGGTACCGAAATGCCAAACTGGTTGTCCTGGAAAACAAAGATCACCGGCAGCTTTTCTTTTGACGCCCCATTTATCGCTTCAAAAACATAACCTTCAGAAGTGGATGATTCGCCCTGCGAGCTGATGGCAACACCTTTGCCGTTGTACAATTTAATACCGCGTGCAACACCCACCGCATGCAAAGTATGGTTGCCGGTGGCTGATGAAACATTGTGGATGTTCCACTCAGGTTTTGCAAAGTGGTTCGACATATGACGTCCGCCACTGGCAATATCAGTAGCTTTTGAAATTCCATTCAAAATGATCTCTTCGGCAGTCAGCCCAGCCGAAATTGCTGTCAGCATATCACGGTAGTAAGGGAAAAGGAAATCATTTTCTTTATCAAAATGCTGTCCGATTGCCAGCTGGATTCCATCGTGGCCGGCATAGGGTGCATGGTACGACCAGCCAAGTGCTTGCTTGAGGTAGTTTGGGGCTTTCTCGTCAATCTGGCGACCAAGCGTCAGCAGATAATACCAGTTTTCAAGTGTTTTTTTGCTTGTATTGTCTAACGTATATTTTCTTTTCTGCGGCATTTTTCTCTTTTTAAAAAGCGGTGCAAAAGTACCTATTTTTTCTTATTTAAATTGAATCCAGATAGATGATTGACTGAATTTTAATGATTTTATTGTCAGGCAATTAAACAAAAGAACAAAAAATACGCGCTTAATTCTCCCAAAGGGATGCCTTTGTCAAGAGGACTGCGATAGCAGGACGAAAGCCCGCCTGCCGGACGAGCAGGAATCCCCTGAGTTGGAACAAGAATTGTATAGGGGGATTGCCGCGTCGTCCCAATTGCCATCGAAACTCCTCGCCTGCCTGCGCGAAACCGCTCCGGCAAAGGCAGGCAATTAAACGAATATAAATAATTTACGTTTAGCCCTGAGCGGAACAAAGTGAAGTGTGAGAGTCCCATGAGTTGAAATACGAATATTACATTGGGATTGTCGCGTCCCGCCAAGAGCGGGACTCACAATTAAACGTATTACTTAGTGATGTCAAGATACTCCTCCGGAATCCGATCATCCAAAACATGATTTCTTTCGGTAATCAATTTGTTTCGGGATTTGAGCGGATCAATTTTGGTATACAAAATCTCTTCTTTATCTTTTGAAGCTTCAGCAACAACATCTCCTTCAGGATCAACGGCAAAGGTCCGCCCTGAAAACGAAATATCCCTTTCGGTGCCAATGCGGTTGGCGGTGAAAATAAAGAAGCGGTTGATGGCCGCCTGGGCAGGTACCACCTTATAAGCCTGGAAGGTAACCAGGTTAGAAGGATGCGCAATGATGTCAGCACCTTTCAATGCCATGATGCGCCAGATTTCAGGAAAAAAATAATCAAAACAAATAAGCATACCCAGCTTGTAGTCATCCAATTTAAAAAGAGGCAGCCCGAGGTTTCCTTTTGTAAAAATTTGCTTCTCATTCATAAACAGGTGTATTTTCCGGTATTTACCTATTACACCTTTTGGCGAAATAAGCAGAGAAGAATTGAAAAGTTCATCCCCTTCCTTTTCATGAAAGCCTGTAACAATGTATTGGTTTTGTTTTGAAGCGGTTTCAACAAGCATGGCAACATAATCACTCTTTTCAACTGTTGTTGCCAGCGTAAACGCATGTTCCCGGTCGATGAAATTATAACCCGAATTGGCCAGTTCGGGTAAGATCACTAATCTGGCATCGCCTGTTTTCGTAAGCAGTTCAGCAACTTTACTATGATTTCTTTCCAGTTCCCCAACTTGTGGATCAAACTGTATCTGGGCGGTTTTGAGCATGGGTGGTTTTTTGCTCAAATATACGGTGAAAACAATTTCTAATCAACCAGAAATATTTACCACATAAGCATATCACAATACTTGTTAAGCAGGCAATTATTACGTAATATTGTAATGGCCAAATGAATCAAAAAAATCAGCCAGTTAAAAAAGATTGAAATCTGAATGTCGTGCAAAATTCAAAGGCCCTTTAGATGGCGTTTTAGACAATATAAAACTGAGTAACATGAAGTTACCATAAAATGAATATAAAGATATAAACGGAAACTCCGTTTACACAATCGTTATGGGCAAGTTTAATAAACATTGAATATGGTCAAAAAAGCCATAAAAGAGTCATTTTAATAATTTATGTCAAAGATATATGAACGAAAAAAATATTCATTCACAATTTAAATAACTGTAAAAATGAAAACTAAATCAATCAAAATTTTTCGTTGGGTATTACGGGTGCTAAGTGGTGTCATCATTTTATTTTCCCTAATTTGGTTTATTGGCTCACTTGGTGACTATTCTGATGATCCTATGAGTACCAACGCTATTTTACAATTGTCAATAACGGGAATAGGTCTGATAGGGCTTGGGCTTGCATGGAAATGGGAATTAACTGGAGGTATTATCTCTTTGGTTGCTTATCTTGTATTAGCTATAATCAATCCTAGAGTTCTGGATTTCTCCTTGGTTTATATTTGGCCAGCTATTGCCATATTAATTATTGTGCTTTGGGCAATTAGCAGAAATACAACTGTTAAGAGTGAATAGGTTCAATAAAGCGAGTATAGGTATAAACAAACAAATTGAAAGGAATCGACTTCCATAATATTTGAAGTAGAGCAGAGCGATGAAAACAAGGATGTTTGTTGTTGGGGAATGACAAAAAACCAGCCCATAACAGCAAATCATAGCCCATAGCCGGTTTACGTTTATCAAGGAAAATGAATCATAGTATCAACATAAAAGTAATCAACAAACATCCTGCAAATGAACGGCTACGGGCCATATTTGCAAACCGTTATGTTTAATTAGGTACCTTAACGAACATTAAAAAATGAAAAAGAAAGAAATTATACTTGAATATCAATTGGCATTTTTAAACTTTCAACATGAAGAAAATAATTTTGACATTAGGGGTTTCCTTATTACTGTTTACATCATGTAAAGTAGACTGCCCTGATAAAACATATAGGTTAAACATAGCCGTTGGAAACAATACTGAATTCGAGGTTGATGTTTTAGTATTTCCAAAACAAGCATATATACATGGAGAGAGTTTATACAGCATGAGCGATATAGGAGGAGGTTATCTCCATACTTATTTCTCAATAGAATCGAAGCAACCATCAATGGGTTCATTCAGGCATGTACTTTACACTACGGGTGATACCACTATTGATGCAAACCAACTTCTAAGTCTTGTTTTTGATAGTATCAAGTTTGTTATTAACGATAGTATTAACACACAGATATCATTATCACCTGATACGACTATTAATTATTCGTTAAATCCATATAAAAGTGATTCAGCATGGAGGTCTCAACTATTAAATTCTGACCAACCAAATAATGATTGTGAAAATCCAGGAGAAACTATATCATATAGATTTTACATTGAACCAGGATTCATAAATAATAAATACAAATCTAAAGGAGTAGACGGCCAGTGAGCCAATGACTCACTGGTGCGCCCCCGCCTGAATGAAAGAATTCATTCTTTAGGGCAGGTCTCACACCACTGTATCACGATGAAATAATCGGGACAGGCTGTACGGGTCTCGCCTGCCTTCGCCGCATAATGACCAAAAACTGCAAGTAAAATAAAATCATAAGAATAGTTGCAAATATCACTATGATAAATAAATTATCAATTACGCTTTATGAACCCCGATCAAACCGAAAAATTCCACTGCGAAGATTGCGCTCTGCGTAAAAAAGCCGAAGCCAAACCCAAGTCATTTATCGCATGGTTCTGGCGATGGCATACCACATGGTGCCCCGGCTGGAAAAAATACCAGCAACACCTGGCCGAACAAAATATGTGACGTTGTATGGCTTATTTTCCAAAAACTTACCATTTGGAATCATTGAAATTGTTTCGTATTATTGTGGAGAAGTAAACATTGTTTTACTTTTGCATTGGAATCAGAACTACCGGGCTATAATGCATCTTAATACCATAGTTTAAGTATGGAAAAAAACAGGTTTATACCTGTATGTTAATCAGTCAAATAAATAAAGTCATGACACTTTTCACGATAGATAAAGACGGCAAATTCGCAGAACTCAATGATAAAAAACAGAAATCCGATAGCAAAGAACTGGACCTGCAGTTAATGGTTAAAAAAAACCCCGATAGTGTTTTCAACAACACCAAAGTAATGTTGATCGGGCGAAAAGTACAGACCGGTACTGAAGAGGTCATTGACTTTTTAGGCCTCGATAAGTCAGGCAATACAGTGATCATTGATTTGCATGGCGTTAAAACCAAACGTAAATCACTTGCCAGGCTGATCGAAAAAGCCGCCTGGGTTGATACCCTCGATTATAATGACCTTGATGCCGTTTACAAAGAATTTGATGAACACACCCCTGATCTCTTCAATGCCCATACTGATTTTTTTGAGACAGGTGATGAAACAACTTCCTGGAATAAACATGTGAGGCTTGTTACTGTTTCTCAGGAAACTTCACCTGAATTTATACAGTCTGCAGCCTACCTCCGAAAAAATGGCCTCAACCTCAGTTGTGTGCTGTTCAATTATCATACACACAAAGACGACCTCATGACAATATCACGCGAATTTGTTGTTGGAGGTGATGAATTTGTAAAACCCGATATGCCGGTTTCGTTCACAGAACCTAAAACCGACAAAGAGAAATTTTTCAATTCGCTTGATGAAAACGGACTAAAAGTATTCTCTCAATTGCTTGATTTTGCATCAAATGAGGGTTTGGAATTCAAATGGACACCACAGGGCTTTACGCTGAACGTTATGGTTGATAGCGAAGCCATTGGCTTATGTTATGGTTACGCCCAGGATTCGTTATTGAACCAGAGTATCTATACCGGCTTCGACCAGATATTGAGAAAAGTGAACAATGCTGAAGAAATAGTAGCCGGATACATTACCCGCCTGGAAGATATTGAATTGTTCAATAAAACCCGCTCCAGTTACCGCTGGGATATTGAAGAACAATTTAGCGGTGAAGAAATCCAACTATTTCTTGACGTTTTAAAAGATATAACTGAAAAGATCAAAGAAAAAGGCCTGACCGGGATAGAAGCTGATGCGCCTGCTTTTTAAATTTTGCTCACATTTTGTTTTTTTTGAGATGTACATTTGTGAGTTGTATTTAAAAGCGCATAATTGAAGTGTCAACATTGTGTTATCAAATGAAAAAACGGATAGCACGATTGATTTTTTTTATTAACTTTGAGATGACCATTGTTCGAAACAATACTAACCAAAAAAGAATACTTATGAAAAAAATGCAAAACTTCCTGATTTTAGTGCTATCGCTGGCACTGGTGCTGGCCGTAGGCTGTAAAAAAGACAACAATGATGATCCTGATCCGCAACAAACGGAATACGCCATGGGATGGTATGGTGCTACTGAAGATCCAAGTACAGTACCTTCATCAACCAATTTTGGATTTGGGTCAGACAACCTGCCTCCGAATTATACAATTATTGATAAATTCCCCCCCATTGGAAACCAGGGTAATTATGGCACCTGTGTTGCCTGGGCAGTTGGTTACAACACCAAAACTATGGTGAATGGACTTTCCAAAGGGTATAATTCCAGCGACCTCGCCAGTACAAATAAGCAGTTCAGCCCGCGTGACTTGTTTACTGCAATAGATGATAATAACAAGGGCGATAATTGTGGTGGCACTAATTTTAATTTTGCTATGGATATTGTACAGAACAGAGGAATAGCAACTATGGCTACCGCACCTTATCCTGAAACTATTCCAAGCTGTTCCAAGGCAAACCTTGATCCGGCATGGACACAAGAAGCAGCCGGTTTTAAGTTTAAATGGTGGCGTAAAATCGATGGCACTGTCGAAGCCATCAAAAAAAATGTTTCACAAAATGTACCTGTTATTTTCGGAGCAAGGCTGGCTGATAATTTTATGTCGCACAATACAGATGATGTTATTACTTCTGCAACTTCCTACGACAATGTAGGTCAGCATGCCTATCATGCCATGGTTATTGGCGGATACGATGATAGCAAAGGCCCCAATGGCGCATTCAGGATCGTAAATTCATGGGGTACCGCATGGGGCGCTTCAGGTTATTGCTGGATCGACTATAATTTTTTCATGAATAATTTTGTTTCCACCTTACAAAACGAAACCAATCTGTACATTGCTGCAAACGACGACAACAATACGGAACCACCGGATGATGTGGATCCCAATACAACAGGAGTTGATTTGGTGCCGTGGGTATTTGGTGATTATTCAACCGGTAATTGGGCATGGCCTACTGAAAGATTAATCGACTTTAACATCTACAATATAGGCAATGCCAGTGCTAATGCGTCCGCTGACTGGGCATATTATTATATTTATTACAATGCTTTCGATGCCGACGATTATGGTGTAATTTTCTACGACCAATTCAACACTAGCATTCCTGAAAACACCATCGAATGTCCAAATGATTGGAACTGTATTATAAATATTCCTATTCCGGCAGGTGATGATTTTGCTAATTATGCCTGGGGAGAAGCTTATGTTGAACGAACCTATTATATGCCCGAAATTACCGGTTTGTATTACCTTTTATGTATTGCTGATGCTGAGGATAAATTCCAGGAACAGGATGAGATGAACAACTTATTTTATACAACAGAGTTTCCGATACTATTTGATTCTGGTGAAGAGTATAAGTCTTCTGATCAAAAGGAAAGTCCTTTTACATTTAAAAACAATATCACTGTTAGCAAAGAAAACATTAAGCATTCAAAATTCAACAGTGCAGTAACGCCCGAATTCAGGAATGCTTATACACCGGAAGAGATCATTGAATTCTTCAAGAAAGAGAAAATAAGCGGCCGGCTTGACGGTAAGATAGATGAATATGTTCAACGTAATGCCAGCCTTTCTCATTCAAATAAATAATTTTAAATAATTAATTATACTGAGGTGTGCTGCAATGTAAGATTCGTATTGTGGCACACTTTACTTTTAATTACACATTTTATTATCCAATTGAAAATGAAGTTTTACCTTATAATTTTAACCGGGCTAATTACGGTAGCCTGCGCTTCCGGCAATGTTACACAAAACAGTGAGAACATAGAAGACCTGATCGAACTTGGAAAAGATGTTTTTATAAAAGACCAGACTTTCGATCGGGATATTGACTTTACACAATTTAAAAAAAACCTGATCAGTGAAGGAATTTACCAGGTTAAGATAATTTCATCAATAACATTTCTGAATTGTACATTCAATGGAAAAGTAATCGCTTACAGCAAAAATGAAGACAATACGGTTACACTAACTGCATTTCATAGTAATTTGTCTTTTATTGGATGCAGTTTTAATGAGGAGGTAAATTTTAAGGCTAGCAGTGTTTTGGGACGGACCGACTTCACAAAAGCTGCTTTTTACAAAGTAGCCACTTTTGAAGAATGTACTTTTTTTCAAGCCGCTTACTTCAGAGGAAGCACATACCATAAGGAACTCAGGTTTCAAAACGCAGTTTTCATGCAAAAGGCAAACTTTTTGAATGCTGAATTCGATGAAATTGCAAGTTTCCAAAGGGCTGTATTTAATGGTGAAACACAATTTAGTTCGACCAGGTTTATGGGTTATACCGACCTGGGAAATATCACCTGCTTCGGAAACTTTTATTCCAATTTTGCCGAGTTTGCCGACAGGGCGATATTTAACAATTCATTCTTTTACAGAAGGACTGAATTGAATGACGTTAATTTTAACCGTTGCGAAATAATGAACTGCCGGTTTTTTGGCGATGTAAGATTAATACAGTCCAAAGTAAAGGATCAAATCTTTTTTGATGATTGCTTTTTCCTGTCGGGTGTGCCAGATTTTGGGTCGATTGATAAGGAAAAGATTAGTATTGATGGTATAAATTCACGTTAGTAAACAATACACTTTTTTTGGTTGCTCTTACATGTGAATAATTTCTGCCAACGAATTATTTTAATTTCATCTCTAACGCAAACTCACTCATTCCAATGAGTGTTTTATACGGACCATCAACAATAAACAGGTTGGCTACCCATCCGGGAATATTGCCTCCGGGGTCACCCTGGTACTGATATATAATTTCTGTAACCCCTTTACTGACAGGGTTAAAAATCCATAAACCATTTGAGTACGGCATACGCACAACTCCCTTATTTTCAGGAATAAAATCTGAAATACCGGTCATCTGTACGAAAGCCGTGTTTCCCTCCCAGTACAATAGTTATTGTGTTACGATATCCCGGTTTGAGAAAGGCCAGGGCAGGTCCGATTCGGAGTAAATATACAATTCATCATTACTTATTTTTTTTACGATATGCGACCGGGAAAGATGTGCCATCCAATCAGGGTATTTTTCCGCTTCCCTGATAATATTTAGCAATATTTCGGGCGTTGCTTCAACCTTTGCTATTGCTTTAAACTCCTTCAGTTTGAACCCATTGGTTTTTCGGGTAAAAACTTTTACGCCATTGCGATCCTTTTCCTGATTAATAAACCATGACAACATTAATTGTTTTATCGCCTGTCAGTTCAAACGATGCATCTTTAAAACTTGCAGGCCTTATCGGACTGGTGAAATTGTTCGAGAAAGCATAACCTTCTTTTGGCGGACCATACCATTTTCTGTCCATTTCTTTATCGTTATCCTCGTCATGATAAAGGGTAACCGAATAAATCCCTTCCGCCAGATCAACAAACGTATGGCGTACAACACTTGAATCAACAGGTATTTCAACTTTGCGGTAGATTCGGTCACTATCAAAAAAAGATTCTTCGCTGTTATATATGGCAACCATAATATTGCTGCCTTCAACAAACTTTATTTTCGACACTAATATTGTCAGATTGGCTGTTTGCGCTGTAGAGAGAAAACTGAACGCACTGAAAAGAATGAAATAAAAGGTTCTGAGCATTTTAATCTTCAGGCAATAAATTGATTTGCCTTTTCTATTCAATCAACGAATCAAAGCAAACAATATTATTGCATGTCGTCTTGTGATTCTGTATTTTTCTCCATTTCCTTTTGTTTCCTTCGATAAATTCGAACGATATTGCTGGCAATCTCCTCAATAGGCCTTGCAGTAACCTTTACTGTTGACCAGTCCGGTTGAGTGCTAAAAAGGTAATTGGCGTACCTGAGTTCTTTCCTTACATGATCGAGACTGGCATAATGAGGTACCAGCCCTTTCAGGTACACATTACGCACAATTCTTAACCGCGAAAGGCTGTTCGGGTTAGTCATCAGGCAATAAACCCGCTCAGGGGGCAAACGATAAACAATTTCGGGCAAAGGCATATCCAGGACAATCGGGATATTGGCAACAAACCAACCCTTATAAGAAAGATAAACGCTCAAAGGTGTTTTAAATGTTCGTGAAACACCAAGCAGCACTAATTCGGCTTTTTCCAGGTCTTCAACTGATGCGCCATCATCATGTTTAATGGCGAAATCAGTTGTTTCAATTCGCCTGAAATAATCCCTGTTCAACTGGCTGAACAAACCGGGTTTCTCAGCAGGAAGTCTATTCAGATAATTGGACATGCGATTAAGCAGTGGGCCGAGCAAATTCACTACCTCAACATTACTCAACCTGCCTTCGTACCAGATGTAATCAGAAAGTTCATGTTTTACAAAAGAGTGGATGACGATACCATTGGTGCTTCGTGCTTTCTCTAGAATATGATCAATTTCCTCCTTTGAATTGACATTTGAAAACAATTGCACTTCTGTCTTAGCATCGCGGAATTGGGCAGCAGCAACATTTGCCGCCATTTCAACAGTTAAACCTTTACTATCAGAAACTGCATAAAGATGATAAACGTAGTCTGTATTTCCCGAATCAGGCATGTGGACCAAAGATAATAAAAGATAATAACAGCTCAGTTTGGGATATAATCGAAATTGTAGTTAAGCAGGAATGGTTAAGCAATAACATTAAAATCCCTCAGGGCATCATTCAGCGAAGTTTTTTTATCAGTTGATGCTTTTCGTTCACCGATGATCAGCGCACATGATACATTGAATTCTCCTGCCGGGAATTTCTTCGGATAACTACCGGGAATCACCACAGAGCGAGGAGGTACATATCCTTTGTATTCAATAGGTTCTTTGCCGCTTACATCAATAATTTTTGTTGACTGGGTGATAACAACATTGGCACCTAGAACGGCTTCTTTTCCAATTCTGACTCCCTCAACCACAATTGATCTTGAACCAATAAAACAATTGTCTTCAATGATAACCGGAGCAGCCTGTACCGGTTCCAGAACACCACCAATACCCACTCCCCCGCTCAGGTGTACATATTTGCCAATTTGTGCGCATGAGCCCACCGTTGCCCAGGTATCAACCATCGTGAATTCATCCACGAAAGCGCCAATGTTCACATACGAAGGCATCATCACTACTCCGCGGGCAATGTAAGAACCATAACGGGAAATCGCATGCGGAACAACACGGACACCCTGTTTAGCATAATTTGATTTTAATGGGATCTTATCGTGAAACTCAAATATTCCTACTTCAGATGTTTCCATCTTTCTCATTGGAAAATAAAGGATTACCGCTTTTTTGATCCAGTCATTCACTTTCCAGGTATCACCATCAGGTTCTGCAACCCGCAACCTGCCTTTATCGAGTTCTTCAATCACAAATTCTATCGCATCAGTCACCGGTTTTTCAGATAACTGGTCGCGATGTAACCAAGTATTTTCGATAAGGTTTTTTATTTCCTGCATGATGAGAATTTAGTTGACGAAAATAATCAAATTTGAAGCTAAGATAATCCTTAAAGCAACTATCACTCATATATTCCTGATATTCAGACATCCATAAAACAAACACTTTATTGTATTATTTTTGTCCGAATTTTATGGGACGAATTGTTGCTATTGATTACGGACAGAAGCGTGTCGGGATTGCTGTTACAGATGAATTGCAGTTGATTTCCAGTGGGCTTACAACCGTTCACGTCAAGGATATCTGGAGTTTTTTAACGGATTATTTATCAGAACAAAAGGTAGATTGTATTGTTGTTGGAGAACCAAGGGACTTGAAAAACAGGCCATCGGATGCGAGCCGGTTTATTGAGCCTTTTGTAAA
>JAUVKF010000107.1 GCA_030596395.1 Chlorobiota bacterium
GTCTTAAAGCTTTTGGCTACAGGATTAACCCGGTCGGAAGTAGCCGATCAGTTGCACCTCTCAAGTGCCGCTGTGAATTTTCATTGTAAAAATTTGTTTAAGAAATTCAACAAAAACAGAATCCATTCTTTACTTGCTGAAGCAAGAAAACTTAAGATCATATCCTGATATTTTTGTTAGGTATTTTATACGTCTGTTACCTTTTTTGGTAGGTATAAATCTATCATTTTCCTTCCTTGTGTTGCGCCCTCCCCCGTTGTATTTTTGTATCAACTAAACTAAATGTATAATAACACAATTTGAAAAGTCATTTTATTTTCAATGCAAACTAAAACAATTTAATCATGATTAACATTTTTGTAATAGACGATCACCCGGTACTCATAGAAGGAGTAAAATCTGTTTTTGACGGATCTGATGATAAGATAAAAGTGGTTGGATACGCTTATTCAGCAAAAGAAGCCTTAAGCAAACTAAAAAGATCCTCAGCAAAAGTTGTACTCCTCGATCTTAGAATGCCCGAATTTAATGGGGTTGAACTTTGTAATATATTGAAAAAACAATACCCTGAGAAAAAAGTAATTGCCTTTACCGGCGAAACCGACTCAGCAATGCTCTTTAATGTTTGGATGAATAAAGTTGATGCCATTTTAATGAAAGGTTGCAGCAAACAGGAATTAGTGAATACAATTCATGCTGTACTTGCAGGAGAACGGAAAGTAGGAACAGATGTTCCTAATTTCTTTATTCAAATCGAATCAGCAAAAAACGAAAGCAAACCCAGGCTAACCAGAAGGGAATTACAGGTTTTAAACTCGCTTGCAAAAGGACATAAGCGGACAGAGGTGGGTGAAATGCTTGATATTTCGAAAGTAGCTGTTGATTTTCACTGCAAGAACCTGTTTAAGAAATTTAATAAAACCAGGCTTCTTGAAGTAATTACTGAAGCCCGAAACTCAAATATTATTTATTAATAATTGATGTTTTGTTGTTCAATTTTTTAAACTCTATTTAATAAATCAATCAAAACCTGTTTTAAATAAAAAACTCCATATACTTGTCTGTCTAATAGTTAATCGATTTTTGACAACAAAAACCTATACTATAACATAGGACAAATCCTATCAGCAGCCTTTCTTGACTGGAAATTATTAATTGATTCATTTTACCGCCTGAACCACTTAATGTCAAACCTCGGTCGAGTTGAAAGGCAAAAAAGGTGGAACAAAACAAGGAATGATCACTGAAAATTGGCAAAAAAGATTACACTGCCGATTGTGAAGCCACACAAAATATGATGCTTGGTAATGTTGCATAAAATGAAGAAGAATGGAAGTAGGAACCAAGTTAACAAGCAAAGGACAACGCGATTATCAACTTGTTCAAAGAGCCTTAGAAAACAGTGACCAGCAGGCTTATGCCGAACTCTTACAAAATTACCGCGACTCCCTTTACTATATGATGCTAAAAATGACTGGTGATCCGGTAGATGCTGATGACCTCACAATTGAAGCTTTTGGAAAGGCGTTTCAAAATTTGAAAAAATACACGCCAAATTATGCTTTCAGTACATGGCTATTTAAAATTGCTACCAATAATTGTATTGATTATATGCGTAAGAAAAGAAAAGTTGATACCGCAATAAAAATCAATAAGGAAGAAAGCAATTATAACACGACCAAACAAATGCCTGCCCCAAATCCAAACCCTGAAGAGCAATTTATCAAAGATCAGAAAGTTGATTTGATGCGTGAATTGGTTCATCGTTTAAAACCACACTACCAGAGATTGATAGAACTCAGGTACTTCAAAGAGTTTTCTTATGCTGAGATTGTTCAGGAAATTGATTTACCCCTGGGTACAATTAAGGCGCAAATATTCAGGGCGCGGGAACTACTGTTCCAAATGTTAAAAGACCGAAAAGAAGTTATTTAGTTTACTATAGATTTAATCATGATCAAAAGAGCTGCAATAATTGCGGCTCTTTTTTTTATTCATTTTTAAAATAAGCTTTGTGTTGAAAATAACAGGTAAGCGAATACTTTCCTCCGCCTAAATGTAATAGGATCCCATAAGTGAAAAGATATAACAGAATATTCCAGTGATTATAAATAGGATCGTGGCCATTGATAATCAGCAGAGCAATAAGCATGGTAATGATCAATGGAATTGCCGCAATACGCGAACGGAAGCCCATAATAATTAATATGGAGCAAAAGAACTCCGCAAAAGTTGCAAGAATAAGCGATGACATTGAGCCAATACCAATCGGATCAGGAAAACTGAAATCACCAGTAATCAATTTCCCCATTTTTGGAATACCATGTGTAAGCATTAAAACGCCAACCGTAATTCTTAATGACAATAATGCGATGTTTATGAAAAGCCCGTAATCATCTGTACAACAATTGCTTTTTTCAATTTTTAGTATTGATTTGTTTAACTCGTAAAAATACTAAAAACGATCAGTATGTAAAGTGCTTATACTCCCCGCACCTCTTTCTTTATCCGCTGGATATGTCCTCGACCCAATGCTTTCACTTCGCAGCCTAATTCAAAATATTTTCTGATGATATCATCAGAGAGCATGCCGAAGCAATCAATAACGGCAATGGGTTTACCTGCCCATTTTACAATTTCCTCAGGATCAAGATTTTTGTAATCTGAATGTGGGACAGCAAGTACCAGTGCCCCGACTCCTTTTATTGCTGAGGAAAGATCTTTTTGAACACGTAATTCCGGCAGCGTTTCCTGGTTATGGAAAAAGCGTGCCCATGATTGACCCGGAGCGGGATAGGTGTCCTGGCTTTCAAATTCGTACCAATGGTCAACATAAGGATCGTGCACACTTACTTCTGCCCTCATCTCTGTCAGTTTTCGAATAACCAGCTCACTGCCGCTATATCTTGTATCTCCAACGTCTTCGCGGTAGCTGGCACCACACAAAAGTACTTTAGCGCCTGACAAATTTTTACCCATATTCCTCAGTGCATCACGGGTTAACTCGGCAACATGCAATCCGCGGGTATCATTTATGTCGATAGCAGTGGGTGTAACTTTGAAAACTTTCTCGCCATCCTCAAAACCTAAAATATGTTTGTAAGCCCAATAACCAAGGCCGCCGTCTTTTGGCAAACAATACCCACCTATTCCCGGTCCGGGAAAGATCATATTGCTATGAGTAGGGCGCATTTTAATGGCATTGATCACTTTGATCAGATCCACCCCATTTCGCTCAGCAAAAAGACTCCATTCATCGAGGTAAGCCAAAATAGTTGCCCTGTAAGTGTTTTCAACGATCTTGGTTGTTTCCGATTCAATTGGGCGATCCATCACGGTCAACGGGAAATCCTTCGTGTTTAGCACTTCATGTAGGAATTTCTCAACCCTGGTACGGGCCTCAGTATTACAACCTGAACAAACACGCCAGAAATCGCGGATGCTGGAAACATATTCTTTTCCGGGCATTACCCTTTCAAAACTGTGAGCTAGAAGCGGTTCGGTTTCAATACCTCTTTGTGCAAATTCCTTTTTCAATATTGGCCAGGCGACAAATTCTGTTGTTCCTGGAGCCACAGTAGTTTCGATCAGCACAAGGCATTCCGCCGGTATTTTTTCTCCAATGGTTTTCATTGTTGCCTCAAGCGCAACCATGTCGGCCGTGCCTGTTTTCATATTACCGAGGTCTTTCTTCGTAAAATCGCACTGCACATCCACAACAACACAGTCAGCCAGTTTCAGGCAGTCGCTATTATAAGTTGTTACCAATGTTTTTTCTTCAAGCACGGTCCGATTGATCAACTCTTCCACCTCCGGATCTTCTGCCTTAACCGGAGATTCTCCCCTGTTAAGCATCGGGATTTTCCAGTAGCTGCGAACACTGGGCCTCTGACAACCGATAACGAATTTTGTATACTTACCTTTTTCATCTTTTGTATCGGCCACAATAGCAGCCATTACAGCGCCAACAAAACCAACGCCCATAACTACGACTATTTCTTTGCCTTCGGCCCTTGCCTTGTCTGATAAGGATTTTATGCGATTAAACTCGGATTCGTACTCGTTTGCTTCAGGTATAGAAAACCTTTCACCTGCTGGGTTAACTGAATAGTTATTTTTTTTTGAATTTGACATAGCTTTGATTTATTTGAAATTTAAGGACATAAATTTATGACAGTTTCAAATAGCAAGGCTTAATTTCACGAAGTTTAGAAAGCATCTAAATTAACTTCGTTCATTGCTTCCATCCCACTAAGGAAAAAGATAAGGTTTGTATTCTATTTTTTGTTCAGCGGAAGGTCAATGCCATAGTTTCCCTTTTTGTCCTGTCGTTTTAACATTAAAGCGAAAACCAATCCCAGCAAACTCAGCCCTATGAACATAATCATTGTTGCTGTATAATCTAGCGTTTCGGGATTTCCCGGATTAGTAGCGTCTAAAATATAGCCTGCCAGTATTGGGACGCCCCACAGGCCGAGATTTTGAATAGAATACATCAGGCCATAGGCTGATCCTATCTCATTTTCATCAACCAATTTTACCATAGATGGCCACATGGCAGCCGGAACAAGCGAGAATGCAATCCCAAGTAAAATCATTGGTAAGTATGGAGGGATCATTGTAAAGGTAAATGTAAGATGAACGATTAATAAGGCGAGCGCTCCATAAATCATAGCTGTAGCTGCTTTACCCTTGCGGTCGATTAATGAACCAAAAATTGGTGTAAATATCATTGTTCCCAAAGGCATCAATGATGTGATTTGTCCGCTAAGTTTATAACTCATCCCAAACTTATGATACAACAAATCGGGAGCAAATGCATTGAATGGGAATACAGCAGAATAGAATGTCAGGCATAGCAAGGCAATAAACAAATATGCTGGATTTGCCAACAGCTTGCCGATGTTGCTTACTTTAAACTTTTTGGGTTCTTTTTTTTCATCTTTCTGCTGAAGCTGACTATCCAGTTTCGCGTCTAATAACATATAAACCATAAATGCAAGTAAACCGGCAAGAACAAGCACCGCGGCAAACCAGATGGCATTATTCAGGCCAGCTCCCCCATCTGCAATAACAGGGGATAATTGCAGTGCAGCAAAAGTCCCAAGTCTTCCAAAACCCACCTTCAGTCCGAAAGCCAGCGCCAAATCCTTTCCCTTGAACCATTTCACCAAGATTTTGCTCACTACCACAATACTGGTTTCTGCGCCTAACCCATAAAAAAACCGGCCCAACAACATCATCTTCAATTCAGGAGAATAACCCGGTAAAAACGAACTCATTAAACCATGTCCAAACCCTCCGTTGCTATAATAAGAAGAAGCACCATAGGCTGTTAACATTGCTCCGAAAGCCATAAAAAAAACGAACATGAAGCCTGTTCGCCTGATTCCAAGCTTGTCAAGAACTACGCCCCCTATAACTGCCATTAAAAGGAAGGTGTTTGGGATTGAATAGAATGAAACGAACAAGCCGTAATCGGTATTCGAAAACCCAAATTCAATCATCAGTAGATCTTTCAGTGTAGAAAACGCATCGTAGAAATAATAATTTACCGAAAGGATTAGCCCGGTAAGAATAAGTATGCCCCATCGCATGGCTGCCGATTCATTCAAGGCCTTTTTAATTTGTTCCATAAAATTGATTTGGATGAAGGCGAAAATACGATTTATTAATGGTTGTCTCCGAAATAGAGGTTAATAGGCGGTTATAAAATCCATTAATTGATTTGTCAATTGTTCAGTTGTATGAATTAACGCTTTTTTTGAATTGCTTCCGCCTTATTTTGTCTATTCAACAGAAGTTTTAAAAATTTCATTACTTGAAACTGTATCAACAATCGACAATGTTGCATCAAGAAATGAAAATTAAAAAGTATCTCTTAACTTTATACCGTAATTAGTCAATATTTAGTTGACAATTTACATTGAGGTATGACGCTTTATACTACATCAAATATGAAAAAATCATTCTATAATTTGTCAAATAGCAATTGCATTGTGAGTCTCAGACAAACCGCGCAACTCATAAGTTTTACTCTCTTTTTTATTGTGTTGAGCCACCCCCTTCTTGCTCAATATGAGAAAGATACCATTTCAATCTCTGAATTAATAAGCATGTTGCAAGTGGAGGAGGAGGAAATTGAGATCAGCAATATTACAATTGTACTTAAAGAAGAAGACAAGAAGTATGCAACAAATAAGATTTTCTATTCGGTTTTTACCATTAATCCAAAATTCAAAGGGGCGAAAAAACTTTACTTCTATGATTGCGATTTTAATACCGGTTCGGGAGCACCTTTGATATTTGAGGGTTGGGATTTCAAAAAAATGAATATGATTGGATGTGAATCGAATACCAATCTTAGCTTTGAAAATTGCAAACAAACCGGCGAGTACCCATTATTGTTCGAAAACAACAATATTAAAAACAACCTGGAATTTAAGGAAAGTGATTCTCTGTGTAATATTGAGATAAATAATTGTAGCTTTTCCAACAAGTTGGTATTTAAAACCCTGCTTAAAAAACTTGTAATTAATAGCTGCAATTTAATTGCCGATTCGCTGAAATTCAATAATAATGTAGAAGGAAAAACACTGTATCAATTGAGTATTAATGATCAAAAAGCTGATGAAATAATTATTGCCAATTGTGTATTCAACAATAGCAATATACCTAATGTTTATTCAATTGATTTAGGGGGTTCTGAAATCGATAAAGTTATTCTCCTGAATAATAAAATGAACACACTAAATTTCAGTGATACTAAAGTCGAAACATCTATTTTAATTGATTCACTATTTGTTTCTGATTATATCGGCGTTCAGAATTTCGACTTTCCCGAGTCAAACACAAATATTCCATGGTATAATCTCGGGGGTGAAAAACTGGCGCTTTTCGAATTATCCGAATCGGAGCAAATAATCCCCTACCAGGCAAAAAGAGAAGAAGATCTTTTGAATACTTTATTGTACAACGACCTCATCAGCGCCTATAATAAGCTAAACACAATATATCACGATAGAGGTGATATCAATTCGGCCAACAAATCGTATGTCGAGATTAAAACACTTGAAACCCGCCG
>JAUVKF010000062.1 GCA_030596395.1 Chlorobiota bacterium
CTTCGAAAACACCTGACAGAATTTCAAAATCATCTGATTCTTTGCGCTGGCTAACCAACTCATTCTGACCTGGTTTTCTTCGTTGAAGATCATGATTGATGAGTGCTTCATCAACTTCAATCCCTGCAGGAAACCCATCAATTATTCCTCCGATGGCTTTACCATGCGATTCGCCAAAAGTAGTTAGCCTGAATAGCTGACCAAAAGTGTTACCTGCCATTTTGAGTTGATTAATTTGTAAAGATATAAATTTGAGGTTGATCTTTTATTCCCTTCCCTCTGTTGGAGTCCTCTCCAACAGAAACCAATATTCCTTATTTATTATAATTGCATGAGTTGGTGCGGACACCAACTATGGTGATAAAAAAAACCGGCACAAATAATTGCATGCCGGGTGTAATATTATTTTAACATCAGTTCGATGTTTAAAGTACATGTTTGCAGAATATCATCATAAATTCTTATATCGAACTCATGTTGATTTATCTGTTGCTATGATTCATTAAGAATTTTGATCTTGACTTCAAAAGATTGAATTTCTTTTTTGGCTTTCTCTATCTTATTCTCAAATTCTTTTCTCAAGGCCTCTGATTGTTTTGAGCTTGAGAAAAAACCAATGTTATTTTCCCACAAAGCAACATCTTCTTTTATCTTGTTAATCCTGCTTAACAGGTGATTCCGTTCCTTTTTAATTTTCCAGTCCCCGTCAGGATCATTTTTAAACATTTCAATCTTGCTTTTATAACCCGATCTGGAAAGTTCATTTTTATTGATATCCATTTTATCGATCAACTGATCAACAGCCGCTCTGTAATCATTCTGTACCCTATCTTTTTCTTTAAACGGTACATGACCTATTTCTAACCATTTTCGTTGGAAAGCTTTGAAAGCCTCCATATTGGCTTCCTTGTCTTTGGATATTTTATACGCTCCTATTTCTTTTACAAGGGTTTGTTTAAGTTTAAGATTATCGTCTTCAAAAACGTGAATATTCTTGAAAAATTCTGATTTTCTTTTGAAAAACTCATCACATGCTGCCCTGAACCGCTTCCATATTTTGTCGGATTGACGTCGTGGAACCGGGCCAATATTTTTCCATTCCTTTTGAAGCCTGATCAGGTCATTGGTAGTTTTTTTCCAATCGTTGCTATCCTTTATGGCTTCAGCAGTTACACAGAGGTCAATTTTCAGGTTCAGGTTATTGGTTTGCTGTTCCTTCAGCTTATTCAAAAAGTCTCTTTTACTAAGGAAGAAACTATCAAGAGAGGTTTTGAACCTGGCCCAAATTTCATCATTTTTAACTTTTGGCGCTCTTCCAACAGTTTTCCACACCTTAAACAGATCATTGATCTGATCCGTTTTTTTCTGCCATTCTCTTAATGTTAACTCTTCCTGTGGTATAAGTTCCTCAGCCTTTTCACACAAAACAACTTTCGCTTCATAATTATTCTCCTGCTCAGTCTGCAGCTCTTTATAATGCTCTTTTCTGCGTGCATTGATCTTATCTGTAGATGCTTTAAACCGCTCCCACAATTCTTCACGGCTTTCCGAAGGAACGGGACCTATTTCCCGCCAGTCATCATGAAACTGTTGTAGCAATTTAAACGATTTGATAATGCTTTTTTCAAGGAAAAGTTCCTCTGTTTTTTCACAAAGGGCAATTTTCCTTTCAAAATTTTTCTTCAGGTCCAGATCACGTAATTCCTTATTTATCCGTACTTTATCAAAGAATAACTCAACCAGAAAATGATAGTTTTGCCAGAGGTTATTCAACTCACCGGCAGGAACCATCCCTATTTCTTTCCAGCGATCCTGTAAGCGCTTAAATTCATCGTAAGTTTTTTTAAGCGTTTCTTCCGAATCAATTAATGCTTTTAACTCGTCAAGGATATCAGTTTTCAGCTTCAGGTTTTCTACTTTTTTCTTTTCAAGTTCCTCAGCATATTTCGATTTATTATGCTTGTATTGATTAAATGCAGCCCTGAATCTTTGTTCCAGCGGATCCTCAACATGCTTATACTCCTCTTTAACACCTCCGGAAGCAATAAACTCCTGCAATGCTTTTTCCTTGTCTCCCTTATTTAAATGATGGAATGCTTTATTGATGTTTCCAACTTTGTTTCTGATCAGGGAAACATCTTTTTCCTGAACGGTTTCTTCAAAAAGCTCAACCAGTTCCTGTTTGTTTAAATCATTGTAATCAATTTCTTCTTCAGCAGTGGTTGTTTCTTTAGATACTGAATCATAATTGCCTGTCAGCAATCTAATTATTTCATTGCGCTCTGATTTCGATATCTGAAAAGATTTCTTTTTAGCTGAGCTTTCTTCGGGTGGTTCTTTGCCTTTTTGGTCTTTATCATCAACAGCTTTCAACAGACTGCTGATTTCGATGCGCTCGCTCTCATTAATCTGTTTTGCAGGACTCGCTTTTTTAACTTTGGCCTTTTTAACCGGCTTTTCACTTGTCTTATCTTGCAGGCCTGCTTTAATTTCCTTTTTTTCTTTCAGGCTGATTTGCTTTTTAACAGCAACTTTCTTCGCGCTTTTCTTTTCTGATTTTTTTCCTGTTTCAGTTTCAGGTTCTGCGTTCTCCTCCTGCGCCTTTGAAGCGTTGTCAGGATTTTGATTCAGGTCTTCTTCAAAATACATAATTGATCTATTAATCGTCCTGGTTACACAAGTGCAACCTGGTTACAGGTTTCTATGTTTTTAGCTTGTACTAAAAATGACCAGCAAAAATAGTAATTATACCAAAGCTTAATCAATCAAATATAAATGTTTAATGGAAGGGTGGTTAAACTTTAGCGGTAAAACCGCGATTTATTATAAATGCTCCATCCAATGCTTAACAGGAATGAAACTTTATCACCAGGTTTTTCGAAATAATTAACTGAAACGCCGATTGGACCAATGGCAGTATGGTACAAAAGATGGGCATTGCCGGCAAGATAATGAAATGATAATGGTTTGCTTAATTCGGGCTTGTTGTCGGGGCCATTTATTATTTTTTCATATGGCACATAATAGTAACCTTCCAGTCTTAATTCGAGGTGTTTATAAAAATTAAAAATTGTTTTAATTCCGAATGAACCATAACTGTATGCACGATAGTTCTCGAGAAACATGGTTTGCATAAGCGTTATTGGTTCAAACTGGCTGGCAATCAGCAAAGTTGAAACATAATTACTCAACAGGGGTTTGTTTGAATATACTATGTCTCCCGTAAGTCCAACAACAAATGGTTTAAAAAGATTGAAATATTGCTGATAATGTGCACTTAACACAAAAAACTCATGATCTTTTCTGAACTCTTGTTGCCTACCAGTTATCGACCCCGGAATTGTATGCTCATTGCCAACATAATAGTTAAACCCCAGGTAAAACCGGTTTCCCTTTGATGCAAATTGCTTTTTGTTCAGGGTATTTCGTTCAAATTCAATATACGGATTAAGGAAGTAAAAATTTGACCGGTCGGCTGTATCGGTTCTTGTGAAATAATTATCCTGATGATACAGATTATTGAGGTTAATGTTGGCCAAACCTGCCCTAAATGAATGCGACAAACCAACAGGCAAACCAATATTAACATCAAGGTAGTTCTCATCAATTACAATATATACAGGTGATTGGTCTTCAAAGAAATAACGTGCATTGCCAAAATAGTTTTTACGTGATGCCAAAAGATCCAAAACAATATCAAAAGGCACTTTTCCCTGTTGTTCGTATTTCGCAACCAACGAAAAGGAATTATAAAAAGTACCGAAATATGTACTCAAATTAATATGTTTACTTGTTTTACCGAGGTGCTTATATCCAATACCAATAAATGCCTCGTTTACTGCTGATGAACTGATAAAACCACCAAATTTTGAATTAAACGGTTCAGAAGCCTTAATGTTAAGGGTAAGGTCGTATTTACCGCTTTCAGGGTTGTAACACAAAGAAGGGTAAACTGACCGCACATTTTCATTGGCTAAAAGCCTGTCGTATTGTTTCTTGAACACCCTGCTATCCACACCTTCAGCAGGATGATTAATTGATCGGTTAAAATATTGTTTTTGCTTCTCGTTAACTCCTTCAATCAGTACATCTCCGATAATTAATTTCGGTTTCTTTTGGTTGTATAACAAGCGCTTTTCTTTAATAGAATTTTGGCTTTGTCTTTCGGTTACCTGTTCCTTCAATTTTGGCATTGACCTGATTGCAGCCTGATATCCACTATCAACATATTGCCGGATCTTTTGAAATTGAAAAACATTCTCTTTCCCGGTTTTCGATTCAATGATCATCCCATTAATTGAGTCAAGACTGAAGTCGGCTTTTCGCATCAGCATGTTTTGCAATTGAGAAAACACGTCGTCAGCATCTGGAGATTCGTAATTTTTAACCGCCTGGCTCCCGATTATAAAGTCAGAATGAAATGATTCAATAGCTACACTCACCGGAAAATTGTCAAGCATACCCCCGTCGAACAATAATTTCTCATTTATTTTTATTGGCCTGATAAAAAATGGAAAGGTAATAGACGCCCTGACTGCCTTAGCCAGATCGCCGTTTTTTAATACCATTAATTCACTCGAATCAATATCTGTGGCAACGCACCTGAACGGAACTAACAAACTGTCAAAATCATAGTCGGCAGCCGCTGACGACGAAGCAAACAACTCCATTAATAAGTAATCCAAATCCTGAGTGTTATACATATTAAAGGGTATATACGGCCGTAAACCTTCATCCGTATCAAAGGGAATGGTTATCCATGATGCATCATCCTCATGTTCTTGAAAATAGTAATACTCTTTTTTGGTATTGCCTCTTTTGAACTCGAAAAGCTTAGGGCTCAGTAAAAGTTGTTCAATCTCATTTGGGCTATAACCCGAAGCATACAACCCCCCAATAAGGGCTCCCATCGAATTTCCCACCACAAAGTCAACAGGAATATCATTTTCTTCAAGAGCCTTCAATACACCAATATGTGCAAAACCCTTGGCACCACCTCCGCTTAATACCAGGGCCACCGATTGAGCGTGAAGCAGTGCAGGGATAATGATAAATAGTACAAGAAATAATACCGTTTTTATGTAGTTCATCAAGAGTAGGTGAAAGTAAAAAATACTGTCGTTTCCTTTATAAAACGAAAATACGCAATAACAAAGAACAAAAAAAGCCAGCTATAAAATATAACAGGCTTTTAGTAATAATATTATGAATTCAATTTAAAGTATCTGTGATTATATTTAGAACGATAAGTTATTTGCTTTTACTCCCGGAAATGGATGAATGTGCCAAAGGCACTCCCATGGAGGAAAAATGGAATTTTGGAAGAATAATATGTTGATACCTCTGCATTATTCCATTACTCCAAACCGCAAGAAATATACTATACTGTTACATAATAACAATATTGGGACTCTGAAACGAACGCATACTTACCATATTATTTTGATCAGGCTTTTTCCAATGCCTGTTCCAGATCATCAATAATATCTTCTACGTTTTCGATGCCTATTGAATACCTCACCAATCCGTCAGAAATTCCTGCACTTTCACGGGCTTCTTTCGATAATTTTGAATGGGTCATTGATGCGGGGTGCTGAATAAGGGTTTCAACGCCACCAAGGGAGACTGCCAGCACAGCTAATTTTAAATTATCCATCACTTTTTTGCCGGCTTCCAACCCACCTTTTACACCAAAAGATATCATGGCCCCGGGGCCATCCATTTGCTTTTTACCCAACTCGTATTGCGGATGAGACTTTAGTCCGGGATACAACACCCACTCAACTTTTGGATGCGACTCCAGAAACGTTGCTACTTTTATAGCACTTTTCTGAGCCCGATCTATGCGAATTGCCAGCGTTTTCAAGCCCCTCCTTGCCAGAAATGCCTGGTGCGGATCGATATTAAAACCCATGTTGATCATCACATACTTCAGCTCCTCAAAAAGGGTTTTATCCCTGGCAACCACTATTCCGCCTACAATATCGGCATGGCCGTTAATAAACTTGGTCATTGAATGCAAAACAATATCAGCACCAAATTCGATAGGTCTTTGTAGATATGGGCTGCAGAAAGTGTTATCCACACAGGTAATGATATTGTGCTTCCTGGCCAAATCACATGCTGCTTTCAGGTCGGTGACTCCCATTGTTGGGTTGGCCGGTGTTTCGAGGTAAAGTAACTTGGTATTGGGTTTTATGACTTTTTCAATCTCTTCAATTTTAGTAGCATCAATAAAGTCGAACTCAACACCTAATTTGGGATAATGTTTTTCCATAACACCACGCGATGGCCCGTAAAGTGCATTGTGGCCAATCATATGGTCGCCCGTTCCAAGCAAGGTTTGGTAAACTGTGTTTACAGCTGCCATACCGGAGGCTGTGGCCAATCCGCCATAAGCTTTTTCCAACTCGGCTACCGTGTTTTCCAGATCTTCGATAGTTGGGTTTCCCAGGCGGGTATAGATGTAACCTTTTTCTTCGCCGCTGAAAAAGCGTGCTCCCTGGTCAGCATTTTTAAACCGAAAAGTAGATGTTTGATAAATAGGTGTGACGGCACTTCCTTTTTCATCGGTAATTCCACCTGCATGTATCAGCTTTGATGAAAATCCTTTATTTGATGTATCCATTATTACATTTATTGAATTTAATCAGTAAGAAATGAATACTGGAACATTCTTATTAAATATCATTACTGAATTCCAGAATAAGTGGAAATATGGGGAATAGGGTTATAAAGGAAAAGGATCAATTAAAGCCATTATACCCTTATACCCATATTTCCTCTATTTTACTTATTTAGAAAGTCCCATTTCATAACCTACTGATTAAGAATTGTTTTATGCTCTTATTATTTGTTATTTGTTTAATAAAAAAGGCACCTTTTTCGAGATGCCTTTAACTTGTTCATGTTTCTAAAACGGCCAGAAATTATTATCGTTCCAGATTTCTTCTTTCAAATCTTCATTCAACTTATAAAGCAAATGATGGTGACCTTTTTCCCAATCTGCCAACATCTGGTACATTTCTTTTTCATTTGGGTCTGTTGCTTCTTCAGCCCGTTTTGAGTAGATATCTATGGCGCGATTTTCAAAATCAATAGCTGCTGAAATTGCAGCTGCTTCAAAGCCTGCCGCATTGATTTCATTTCTGATTTTTTCCGACAAGATCTCAACAACAGTTTCATCCTCTTCAGGTGCCGGATCACTTTTCAGAAATTCATGATGTTCATGGTAGTTCTTGAACTGCCTTGTAAGAAATTCAATATGTTCATCTTCCTCCTCAGCCATCATTTCAAATATCTTTTTGGCCGATTTGCTTTCGCTTTGTCGAGCGGCCTGAGTGTAAAAGGCTTTTCCCCTGCGTTCCAACAGAATTGCAGTCTTCAGAACGTCAATAGCTTTATCTGATTTTTCCATAATGAGTCGTTTATTAATTCAAATGAGAAGAATGCAAATTTAATATTTAATTTACTGCATTGTGTGTGCTGATCAAATAAAGCTAAATTGCAGTAAATTTGTACCTGATCAAAAAAACGCATTGGAATCTCACATCACAGAAATCAGAAAATTACTGACAGCTAAGCATTTTCCCAATCCTGTTGACATTAAAGAATTGCCTTCATCGGGTTCCGACAGAATTTATTTCAGGGTAATCTTTAATGATGAAAAATCAGACTCATTAATCGCAGCATACAACCCTGATGTGAGCGAAAATATTGCCTGGTATTCGTTCAGCTTACATTTCCACAAACAGGGATTGAATGTGCCTGAAATATATGCCCGCGATGAGAGCTACCGTTATTTTTTGTTGCAGGACCTGGGAAATGAAACTTTGTTTGATGTATTAAAAAACGGAACGGAACAGGATGTAAAGAAGTATTATCATGAAGTAATAATTAATTTGATAAAATTTCAGGTAAAAGGTATACGGGGACTTGATCTTGATGTGGCTTATCCAGTGAAGGAATTTGACAGACAGTCGATATTGTGGGACCTGAACTATTTCAAATATTACTTTATAAAACCCAACAATATTGGTTTTAATGAGCGTACACTCGAAGACGAATTCCAGGCGCTGGCTGACCGTTTGCTGGAACCACGCCAGGATTTTTTCCTTTATCGTGATTTCCAGGCCCGAAACGTCATGATCCACCAAAACCAAACATGGTTTATCGATTTCCAGGGAGGCAGAAAAGGGCCCCTTCAATACGATCTGGTTTCATTACTCTACCAGGCCAGGGCAAATTTGTCGGAAGAATTCAGGGATGAACTTTATCAATATTATTTAACCGAACTGGAAAAGGAAGTACCCGGAATATCCGGTGAATTCAACAATTACTTTAATTATTTTATTTATTTCAGGTTGATGCAGGTACTGGGTGCGTACGGTTTCCGTGGCATCATTCAGCGAAAAGGCCATTTTCTGGAAAGCATCCCCAGCGCCATCAACAACCTGAATTTCCTGTTAGAACATAAGCCATTATTGGGAAACTTTGAAACCCTTAATACTGTTTTTACGAAACTTGTATCAGGAAAAGATCTGTACCAGACATCCACCTCATCCGACAAGTTAACCATTGTAATAAGCAGCTTTTCTTACAAAAAAACCGGTTACCCCGTTGATCGCACCGAAAACGGAGGCGGCTTCGTATTCGACTGCAGGGCATTACCAAACCCGGGACGAATTCAGGAACTAAAAGATTACACAGGATTAGAAAAACCTATTATCGATTATTTATCTGGAAAATCGCAAATGACACAGTTCTTAAGCGATGCTTTTCACCTCATTGATCAAAGTATTGAAAATTATCTCGAACGGGGATTTAATTACCTGTCGGTAAATTTTGGTTGTACAGGCGGCAAGCATCGGTCGGTTTTTTCTACCGAACAGCTTAAAAAGCATTTAAGCAAATACGGCAACCGCATCAACATCAAAATCAAACATATACAGCTTGATGATTAAAAAAGCTTTTATACTGGCTGCAGGAATGGGAACAAGGCTTGAAGACCTTACCGCAGATAAACCCAAAGCACTGGTAAAAGTTAACGGCAAGCCCATGATTCAAAGGGTGATTGAAGAGCTTAAAGAGTATGGGATCAGTGAATTCATGATCAATATTCATCATCACGGGCAACAGCTTATTGAATTTCTTGACAGTAAGAATAATTTTAATGTAGCTATTCAAATTTCGGATGAACAGGAAGAATTACTCGATACCGGAGGAGCAATTGCAAAAGCCGGGAGTTTTTTTGCCGGTAATGATCCTGTGCTTGTTCACAATGTGGATGTTATTTCTGCTATAAACTTGAAGGCTTTGTTCGATTACCATATCAAAACCAATGCTATTGCTACGCTTTGTGTTAGAAAAAGGAATTCAAGCCGGGCATTACTTTTTGATGATGATATGTTACTGACTGGCTGGACGAATTACAAAACGAAACAGTTCAAGTGGGTTGATAAACCACAAACAGATTTTGAATCCTTCGCATTTAGCGGAATATTTCTTGTTGAGCCTGTATTTGTTCAACATTTACCGATGACCGGAAGATTCTCAATAATAGATGCCTGGCTAAAAATGGCCGGGAACAATAAAATTGCCGGTTATCACGATACATCTCATAGCTGGTTCGACCTGGGTACAAAAGAGAAGATAGCTGAGGCGGAAAAACATTTAAAATCAAACCATATTGGCTAAATTTTTAGAACAGGTAGCAGATTTTATTCTTGAAAAGGTAGGTGATGATACCTTGCGTACTGCAGTTATTTTTCCCAATAAACGGTCTGAAATATTTTTAAAAAATCACCTTCAAAATAAAGTTAAATCTAATTATTGGTTACCCGAATTTTTCACCATTGATGAATTTATGGTAAATGGCTCGGGTATGGTTGAACTGGAACCGGTGAACATTTATTTCGAATTGTTCAAAGTACATAAAACCATTGCCGGTGAAGATGCACGCACCCTCGACGATTTTTTAGCATGGGCACCGGTTATGCTTGCCGATTTTACAGATATTGACCTTTACCTTGCCGATGCAAAAGCGGTATTTACTAACCTGTCGGAAGTAAAAGCAATCGAACAATGGAATCCATCCGGTGCAGTACTTACCGAACTGCAAAAACATTATTTGTCATTTTATAATTCCCTGCACCAGTACTATGCCCATTTAAATAGCAATCTGAAAGAAAAAGGACTGGGATATAAAGGGATGATATACAGATATTTATTTGAGAATATAGAAACTATTTCAAAAACCTGGCCCTGGCAACGTTTTATACTTGTTGGTTTTAATGCACTCTCCAAAGCTGAAAAAAAGGTGTTTGGTTATTTGAAAAGGGATTTCCAGGTTGATGTGTTGTTTGATATTGATGAATATTATTTTTCAAGCGATAAATATTCCAATAAAGAAGCTGGTCGTTTTATCCGTGATCTGATAAAGGAATGGAATATCGGGGAAATAAACTGGACGACAAACTCACTTTCAAAGGACAAAAAAGAAATTAATGTGCTGGGCGTTCCAAAACGGATCGGACAGGTAAAATATGCGGCGCAGTTGATTGAGGAATGGTCAAACCGTCAACAATTTGAGAGGGAAACGGAAACTCATATTTTTCTGGATACTGCCATTGTATTAGGCGATGAAAGTTTACTGGTCCCGTTTCTGAACAGCCTTCCGCAAGCTGAAAACAAAGAAGGTGAAAAGATACCATTTAACATCACAATGGGGTATCCGTTAATTAACAGCCCCATCGCATTATTTGTTTTGTCGTGGATTGAATTGTTACAATCAAAACAGAACATGCCGGGCGACAAATATTCCATCAGGCATATTCTTGATTTACTATACAACCCGTTTTTCAGCATGATCATCGATAAATACACTGATGACAATACACATAAAATTACAGGTAAATTACTCGATAAGAATAATATGTTTCTGAGCAGAGGGGAACTCATGGCAATAAGCTGTGATGACTACCCTCAACTTCGGCCGGTTTTTGATTTAGTTTTACAGCCTCCCGGAAAGGCCGATGGCTTTATTGACCTTTTTATCAGATTTCTGGCCTTAATCAAATCAACTATTGCTGAAACATATGCACCTGCCCAATTACTAAAAGAGCAGATGATCATGATCACAAGCCTGATAAAAAAGTTGAAAGTTCTTATCAGTGAAGTGAGTCCCGATCTCTCGTATCGTGCCCTTGAAAAAGTTTTTATACAGCTGATAAACAGAAGTGAAATAAGCCTGAAAGGAGAACCGTTAAGCGGAATCCAGGTGATGGGCATGCTGGAAACACGTAACCTTGATTTTAAGAACCTGATCATATTGTCGGTAAATGACGGAATCCTGCCAAAAGCTGACAACATAGAATCATTCATTCCTTTCGATATCAGGCGCCATTACAATTTACCCCTGCCCAACGACAAGTCCGATATTTATGCCTATCATTTTTACCGCTTGCTTCAACGGGCTGAAACAGTAAACCTGCTCTACAATTCCGAGCCTGACGCCTTTGGTGGAGGCGAGAAAAGCCGGTTTATTCTGCAACTGGAAGAAGAACTACAAAAGGTAAATCCATCACTGGACCTTCAATTATCCCAAATTAAAGTTCCGATGGGAAAGCCTGCTGAAAAACAAATTATTTCGATACATAAAACAGAAGATATACTCGAGGTCATCAATAAAAGGCTGAAGAAGGGCCTTTCACCCTCTGGTTTGTCTGTCTTCGTCAACTGCCCGCTAAAATATTATTTTCGGTATATCATCAATTTAAAACCTCCCGAATCGCGGGACAGCGATATTGAGGCAAACGTGTTTGGAAAAGTGGTGCATGGAGTTCTTGAAGATTTGTACAAAGACTTTAAAGGCAAGCCAATTGAAATAAACAAACTCAAAATAACGGATGAGGCATTGCGACAACGGATTGAAAATAAATTCCGTATAGAATTTGTTGGGGGTAACTTAACTTCCGGCCAAAATTTATTGAAGGTAGAAGTTGTAAATCTGTACCTTAAACGTTATTTAAAAAATGAAATTGCTGATCTCACAAAACAAAATCGAGTACTGCTGAGTACTGAGGAAGAATTAGCAGCAACAATAGAATTGCCTGACAAGGAAATCAAGTTAAGAGGCACAATCGACCGGACGGATAAATCCATCAGTACAGAAACAATCCGCATAGTTGATTACAAAACGGGGGCCGTAAAACCGGGAGACTTAAAGGTGAAGGAATGGGAAAGCCTGATCAATAATCCGGATACAGCCAAAGCTTTCCAGGTATTGTATTATGCATACTTATTTACCAAAAACAAGATGCCATCAACAAATATTGAAGCCGGTATTATAAGCATGCAAAATATTTCAAGTGGTTTTATGCACCTGCAACTACCCGAAAACATTAGCATTGATGAAGGATTTGGCATGTTTGAAGAAATCCTGGAATCATTAATAAATCAAATTATCGACCCTGCTACTCCTTTTAACCAAACACAGGATGAAGAAAGATGTAAATACTGCGACTACAAAAATATTTGTAACCGAAATCCAAAATCTTCCTGGTAAAGCTTTAAGAGCAAAGAGCCAAGAACCAAGAGGCAAGAGGCAAGAACCAGGAGCCTGAAGCTAAGACATTGAATTGGTTGAATCAGTTCACATGGGACTCCAAACTCCAGATTTCTCAAATCATAACAAATCAGCGTTATCTGCGTCAAAAAACATGTCTGACTGTATATTTAAGAAACCCGAAAAATAAGTACTATTGCAGCAAAATAAACTGTTCATTCACTCGTTTATTGGTTAATTAAAAATTACAATATGAAGCATTTTGGTTATATCATTGGTTTGGTTATTCTTCTTTCAGCCTGTGACAGTTCAGTTGAAGAATCGGAAAGTACCGACACTGAACTTTATTCGTCGATTAACAAATTAGAAACTGAGTTGTTTGGTTCAACCCAGGGAAAAATCGACAGGAAAAAGGCTATTGAGTTAATAGACCTGTATTCGGAATATGCTGCTTCAAATCCTGAGGACACTTTATCTCCTGAGTATTTATACAAGGCTTCAGATATTTCGATGAATATAAGAAGGCCTGTTCAAACCATTGAACTTTTTAATCAGCTGCTTACAAAATATCCTGACTACGAAAAATCACCTACCGTCCTGTTTCTTAAGGCCTTTGTATATGAAGACCAGATGAATGATTATGACCGGGCCAGGAAGTATTATGAACTTTTCATTGAAAAATACCCTGACAATGAATTTGCCGATGATGCTGAAGTATCCTTAAAAAACCTGGGTAAAACCCCGGAGGAACTGATTAAGGAGTTTGAAGAGGGAGGACAATAAACAACTACTATCCGGCCAACTGGTTTAAGTTTTAATATTAAACCAGAAAGATATGTTTAAGCCTGGAGGCTTAAACCAGTAATACCCCCCCTGGCGCAAGTCTGAAGCGAAGCCAAAAGCGTGGGGACTTGTGCCTGATACATTTCCCTGTACAAAAGTTATTATATTTGGACTATAAGCCGAAAAAATAAATTCATTTAAAATATGACTGGAATAGTACAATTGACAATGCCGGACGGAAAAGGTTTTGTAGATATTGAACTAATGTATAAAAACAGATACAAGAAAAATAGTAAGGCACAAGTCCCTACGCACAAATCCACGCTTCAGACTTGCGCCAGTTAGGGTACAAGAAAAATAGTAAAGCACAAGTCCCTACGCGCAAATTCACGCTTCAGACTTGCGCCAGTTAGGGGCCAACTAACTGGTTTAAGTTTAAAATTTAAACCAGTAATATGTTAGTAGTACCAAATCGTTTAAACATTCGAAAGCCAGCTAACATTGCTGTTAACTGGCTTTCAATTTAGATTATTTTTAAATGTTATCCGGGCTAAAAACCAAATGTTACCCCGAATTTAATAACAGACAGCGTTCCATAACCGACTTCAGCAAACAAGCCAAATGCTTCACTAAACATCATTCTTCCACCAACAAACGCCTCACCGTAAGGACTAACTCTTGCATTCTGTTTATATCCATCAGCAGCATCCCAGTAAGGATCAGACCAAATTTTCACACCGAAACCTACACCTCCGTACGCATCCCATTTATCGCTGGTAAATGCATGAACATGCCATGCAGCACGCGCACCAACTACAAATTGATGGTAGTTGTAATTGGAACCTGTCCATGACCAGGTAGAGTATTTATAAGCCATAATTCCACCAAATGAAACCAGTCCCACATCACCAGTAGGAATTACACCTATTTCCCCACTAACATTAATAGAAGGGATCCATCCGCCATCGCTGAACATACCTATACCGGCATTAAAAAGCAAAGTGCCTTTGTTAAAAACGTGTTGTGCATTTAATGAAAGCCCGAGTAAAATAGTCAGGGCGATTAATGTGATTTTTCTCATAATTATTTGTTTTTTAAATAGATAGATTTAATAAAATTATATTCAGAATTTACGCAATAATATGATTTTTTTTAACTGATTACCGATTTCTTGCTGAAATTTTTTAATAACCGAAAAATGATTATTTGGCATAGCTGATTGCACGGGTTTCCCTTATTACGGTTATTTTTATCTGACCCGGATAAGTCATCTCTTCCTGAATTTTTTTCGACAATTCATAAGAAATTTTATCCGCATCTGTATCCGTAACTTTATCAGCACCTACAATCACCCTCAATTCGCGACCTGCCTGGATAGCATAAGTCTTCACAACGCCGGAGTATGTCATGGCCATTTCTTCAAGTTTCTTCAAGCGCTGGATGTAAGCTTCAACTACTTCGCGGCGAGCGCCGGGTCGTGCCCCTGAGATCGCATCACACACCTGCACGATGGGCGATATAAGTGTGTCCATTTCAATCTCATCGTGGTGAGCACCAATGGCATTACAAACATCCGGTTTCTCTTTAAATTTTTCTGCGAGTTTCATCCCGAGAATGGCATGAGGAAGCTCAGTTTCGTTTTCTGCAATTTTACCTACATCATGGAGCAAACCTGCACGTTTTGCTATTTTGGGGTTTAAACCCAGCTCCGAAGCCATGGTGGCGCTCAGGTTCGCCACTTCAATGGAATGGGCTAAAAGATTTTGACCATAAGAGGACCTGTACTTCATCCGGCCAACCAGTTTTATCAGTTCATGATGCATATTGTGGATACCCAGGTCAATTACAGTGCGCTTCCCTGTTTCCATGATCTCCTGTTCAATTTCTTTTTTGGTTTTTGACACCACTTCTTCAATGCGGGCAGGATGGATACGCCCGTCAGAAACAAGTTTTTGAAGTGATAAACGAGCGATCTCACGCCTGACAGGGTCAAAACCGGAAAGTAAAATCGCATCGGGGCTGTCGTCAATAATGATCTCAATACCGGTCATGGCTTCAAGCGCTCGGATGTTTCTGCCTTCCCTGCCAATAATTCTGCCTTTAATCTCATCATTGTCAATATTGAATACCGTTACCGTATTTTCAATGGCATGTTCGGTGGCGGTACGCTGGATGGTTTCGATAACTACCTTTTTGGCCTTCCTGTCGGCAGTAAGCTTTGCTTCTTCAACAATTTCACGCACGTAAACCATGGCATCGGCTTTGGCTTCATTTTTAAGTGATTCGATAAGCTGGACTTTTGCTTCTTCAGCTGATAAGTTTGAGATTGTTTCCAGTTGCATCACTTGCTGGCCATGCATGCGATCAACCTCAGTTTGTTTTTTTTCGAGAATTTCCAACTGATTGCTTAAGTTTTTCTTCAGCGTATCAAGTTCTTTTTGTTTTCGTTGTGCCTCTTCGTATTTTTGCGACAGGTTGGATTCTCGTTGTCTGATCCTGTTTTCTGCATTTTGAACTTCTCTGTTTTTTTCTCCGACTAATTTTTCATGTTCTGACTTTAATTGGAGAAATTTTTCTTTCGCCTGTAATATTTTTTCCTTTTTTAAGACCTCAGCTTTTTCCTGTGCTTCTTCGAGCAGGGTGTTACTTTTGCTTAACACTTGCTTTTTAAGCACTGTTGCCGTAAGTAAACCGCCAACTACCAAAGCCAGCGCAGCAACAATTGCATAAATCAATACTTCCATAATACTTCTATTTTAAAGCCTGCATCTGCTTGAAAAAAAAGCCCGCAATAATCCAGGAGCTATAGTAAACCCCGGTTTTACATGGTTAGGGCTGCCTGGATCTTCGGGCGTCCAATGTCCCCTGTTAAGGGAATCCCAATAAGGTAAATAGGCCTGTCCTGGAATCCTTTGAGCTTATCCCTAATGATTGTAGTGTTGAGTTTACAAACTGTGAATTACGCGGGCGTAATATCTTTCTGTATTATTTTTAAGAACGCTTACTATTTAAAAGATAAAGATAACATTTTATCTATCTCCGACAACTTTTCTTTCATCTCTTTATCTTTAAAAGACTTTTCATCTCCCAGTCTTATCGAATTTGCTACATGTTGTAACGCTATCATTGCAAATAAATCCTGCTGGTCTTTATATTCAAACGACTGCGAATATTTTTTTATTGTTTCATTTAATAAATCCGCAGCCCTTCTTACCAGCTCTTCTTCTTCGCTACCTATTGTAATTTTATATGGCCTGCCGGCAATAAAAATTTTTATATTTTGATTTGTTTGCACTTCACCGTTACAAATTATTTTTTAGTCGCTTAATACTTCGATACACTGATCTATTTCCTTGATCAAATCGTCTATTTTAGTTTTGCTTTCCTCAACACCATGTTTTGTTTCAAGCGTGTTTGCAAGCGAGATTTTAAATAATTCGTTTCGCTTTTCTTCTATTTCAATTGACAATGCCTTAATTTTATTTTGTAAGGCATCTATATGTTGATGCAATTCTTCATTTTCCTGTTTCAGGTTTCCAAATGCTGTGATTAATTTCCTAACTTTATACTCAATTCCGGAAACTAAGATCTGTTCATTTGCCATCTGGAAAAATTCCGAATTACGGAACAAAGCTAAGCAATTTGAACAAACCTGACAAATCAAATATTAAAATTTTTAATCAACCATTGATTGCACACTATGAATGAAGATTTTTTAATATACCTCTGGCAATTTCAATTGTTTAAACAAAATATTTTAACCACTGATGGTAGTCCTTTACAGATTATACATCCCGGTGAACGGAACCTGAACAGTGGCCCTGATTTTTTTAATGCCCGAATACGAATAGATAAAACTACCTGGGCCGGTAATGTCGAAATCCATATCAACTCATCCGACTGGTACAGGCATGCTCATCAGAAGAACCCCGCTTTCGACAATATTATTTTGCATGTGGTGCTAAATAACGATAAAAATATTTACAGAAAAAACAAACAACTGATACCGACATTAGAACTGAAAAATAAGTTTAACGAAACCATTTTAAAGAAATATAAATCGTTTACTAAATCCAAAAAATGGATTCCATGCCAGGATCTTATTGACGCTATCAATTTTTTCGACCTTACAGCATACATGGATAAGTTAATGGTTGAGAGACTTGAGCAAAAAGCTGCGTCTATTAACAGTGAATTGCGACAAACCAAACTGGATTTTCAGGAAGTATTTTACAGAAAACTAGCCCGAAATTTTGGTTTTAATGTAAATGGGGACACTTTTGAATTACTGGCAAAGTCGCTTCCGCTCAAGGTTATTAATAAACACAAAAACAACCTCAATCAAATTGAGGCTTTGCTTTTCGGACAGGCAGGCCTTTTGGAAAATATATTTAATGATGATTACCCGAATTTGCTAAAATCGGAATACACTTTTTTGTCGGAGAAGTATAAGCTTGAACCCATTGAACAGAAGCTATGGAAATTTATGAGGCTGCGTCCTGCCAATTTCCCGACTATCAGAATTTCACAGTTTTCACAGTTATTACACCGGTCATCAGTATTGCTAACCAAAATACTTGAAACTGAAAAGCTAAGCGATATACAAAACCTTTTAAGGATTAGCACGAGTGATTACTGGAAAAATCACTTTCGGTTCGACATACCTGCTGAACAGAAGAACAGGTTCCTGGGATATGCTTCCGCAAATTTAATACTGGTTAATACAATTGCACCTTTTTTATTTGTGTACGGTCAACACAAAGCTGATGAAAAATTGCAGGAAAAAGCTTTAAGCTGGCTTGAGTTATTAAAAGGTGAAAACAACCATATTATTATGGGTTTTAAAAAACTTGGTATTGTTCCGCAAAACGCGATGCAGTCGCAAGCATTATTGCAGCTGAAATCAAACTACTGTGATAAGAAACGCTGTCTTGAATGCAGGATTGGCCATATTCTTTTAAAAAAGTAAGTAATAGGCTTTTTTTGTTTTTGCTTTAATATTCGACTTTAAAAACCGGATGAACAGTTCAAAGTTCAGATTTGTTACTTTTGTTAACAAATTTCATAATAACACGAAATAATTTGGAAAACAGTGGCAAACGACAAATAATACTGGCCGGGATTTATCTTTTTGGGATAATTTCAATAGGTATTTTTGGTTTTATGATAATTGATGATTACTCGTTTGTCAATGCGCTGTATATGACAGTAATCACAATGTCAACAGTAGGATTCCGAGAGGCTCAACCACTATCTGATGGAGGAAAAATATTTACTGCATTTTTGATTTTAGGCAGCCTTGGTATTCTGACTTATTTTATTACTTCATTAACGCAAAATCTTTTTCAAAAGCAATTAAGCTTTTTTTATACCGGTTACAATAGAAAAAATAAAAAAACGAAAATGGAAAATCATGTTGTTGTCGTGGGGTATGGCCGAAATGGTGATCAGGTGGTTAGAGAATTATTAGCCAACAAATCAAACATAGTGGTGATTGACCAAAATCACAATATTGTAATTAATAACATGAGCAGGCCAATTCGATTTCTTGAAGGTGACGCCACTGATGACGAAATCCTGATTAAGGCTGATATAAAAACAGCCCGTTCACTCATTTCCACCCTTCCGAACGATGCTGACAATTTGTTTGTTGTGCTCACCGCAAGGGCTTTAAATCCAGGATTAAAAATCATATCCAGGGCATCGAGCGATAGTTCGGAGAAAAAACTGAGGATGGCCGGGGTTAACAGTGTAGTGATGCCTGAGCGTGTTGGCGGAGCACATATGGCTACCCTGGTAGCTAAACCTGATCTTGTTGAGTTCATTGAGCATCTTACCCTTCATGACACTGACCAGGCCCAGTTGATGGAAATTATGTGTACAGAACTACCAGAGAGTTTTTTGAATAAAGCAATCAAGGAAATTGGAATAAGAACTATATCAGGCGCCAATATTATCGGTTTTAAAACTGCTACCGGCGACCTGATCATTAATCCATCCGGAGAAACTAAATTGGTACCCAACTCTAAACTATTTGTCTTAGGAACTAATGATCAAATAGCAAAGATGCAAGAGCTTATGGCCGGGAATTAAAAAGAGGCTGTCTCAAAAAGGGGTCAGCCTCTTCTAAATGAAATAAAAGCGATACACCTCATGCAGAAATTTTTCGTTTCAGTTGTTATTCTGATATTTATTTTCTATTTCCTTTTTCCCATCTCAGGATGCAAAAAAGAAGAATCCCCCGGTACAGAATATACCATTCAAATCGACAGTATTATACATCTTGATACGATAACAGCCGGAGAAGTTTTGACCATAAAATATTATGGAATTATCGGGCTAACTGATTGTTTTTCGTTTATGAGGTTTGACGTATCATTTGATGCTAATATCATCAATACCAAAGCAATCGGACTTGAAGAATCCAAGGAGGAATGCAAGGTAGATACAACTTATTTAAATGGCAGGCAAGCCAGGGTATTCAGTTTACCTGCCGGAGATTTTATTATTAAAGTCAATCAGCCCAGGGAGCCTGTAATTGAGCATAATATACATGTAAAGCCCGAAGGTTAACGCAGGAACAATCTGACGAATATTGATGTTGTTTTTAATATACTCCCAGGACTCCACATTAATAATTACTTACTTTTGCAGTGCAATAGTATTCGGCTATCTGCGTTAAACACTCAAATCAATATTTATCATGAATAAAACAAGCATACTCATTATTTCAGCATTAATACTAGGCTCAATAATTTATTTAAGTTCAGGATGTAAAAAAGATGAAGCTCCTGCAGTAACCGAGTTTACCATTCTGGTCGACAGCGTTCAGCATGCCGACACGATTACTGAGGGCGAAGCATTTAAAGTAGATTTTTACGGAAAAGTTGGCGACAACGATTGCTATGATTTTTCTAAAGTTGAGCATGCATTTGATGTTAAACTAATAGAGGTAAGATTAATCGGAACACATACTGCACGTACCGATTGCGTTGATGGTATTCAGTATATGAATCCGGCTTCTGTAAATTTTTCAAACCTTCCTCCGGGCGATTGGATGCTGCGGGTTAACCAACCCGAAGGACAGGCGCCACTCGAAAGTAGTTTTGTTGTTAAGTAATTGACACTAGTTTAATTGCCTGCCTTTGCCGGAGTGGCTTCGCGCAGGCAGGCGAGCGGAATAAAATGGAGCGCGGCAATCCCAAAGTACAGTTTTTGTTTCAATTCAGGAGATTCCGTCGGTCGTACCTCCCTCGGAAATAAACGTAGCATTTTAATAACCGTTTAATTGTGAGTCCCGATGAGTATCAGGACACGGCAATCCCAAATTAATAATCGTGTTACATTGGATAGGATTCTTTCATTGCATTCCAATGTGATTACATTTATGGATATTGATTCTTTCTCTTTCATATCTTTGCACCAGAAAAATACGATCAGTGGAAATATTAGACAAACTGGAAGCGATAAAAGATCGCTACAACGAAATTGCCCGCCAAATGAGTGAGCCTACCGTGATGGAGGACATGAAACGGTATGTTAAACTGAACAAGGATTACAAGGAACTTGAACCGGTTGTTAAGGCTTATCAATCATATAAAAATATCCTGGGTAACATCAGTAGCGCCAAAGAATTATTGAAAACTGAAAAGGATCCTGAATTCAGGACGATGGCCAAAGAAGAACTGGAGGAATTAACACCTAAGAAAGAGGAAATGGAGGAAGAGATCAGGTTGCTTTTAATTCCAAAAGATCCCCAGGATTCTAAAAATGCAGTGATGGAAATAAGGGCCGGAACCGGTGGTGATGAAGCCGGTATTTTTGCCGGTGACCTGTTCAGAATGTATCAAAAATTCTGCGAAACCAAAGGTTGGAAATTCGATGTAGTTAATGTGAACGAAGGAACAGCAGGTGGGTTTAAGGAAGTTGTAATTGAGGTAAGCGGGGATGGCGTTTATGGTATCCTCAAATTTGAATCGGGTGTTCACCGGGTTCAGCGGGTTCCTAAAACCGAAACCCAGGGCCGGGTCCATACTTCAGCGGCGTCAGTGGTTGTTTTGCCTGAGGCAGAAGAGTTTGATGTTGAACTGAATGACAAAGATATTCGAAAAGATACTTTTTGTTCTTCCGGTCCGGGAGGCCAGTCAGTTAACACAACCTACTCGGCCATCCGCCTTACGCACATTCCATCAGGTATTGTGGTGAGCTGCCAGGATGAGAAATCACAATTAAAAAACCTGGCCAAAGCCATGAAAGTGCTGCGTACACGTCTTTTTGAACTTGAATATAACAAGTACCTCGCCGAAATGGCAACCAAGCGAAAAACAATGGTTTCCTCCGGCGACCGTTCAGCAAAAATCAGGACTTACAACTGGGCACAAGGAAGGGTTACTGATCACCGTATTAACCTGAACATGTATAACCTTCAGCAAATAATTGATGGCGACCTTATTGAATTGATTGAGAAACTACAAATAGCTGAGAATGCAGAACGGCTGAAAGAGGAGTTTAAGGAATAACCCCCTCTGTCCGTCAAATGACGGACATCTCCCACCACCTGTCCGCCGCTTCGCTTTGGCAGGCGGAAGGGGGAGAAAATAAAAACAGAAAATTTATTCAATGAACAGAAAACAACTTTTCAACCTGATCCAGAAGAAAAAATCATTTCTCTGTGTTGGTCTTGACACTGATATTAATAAAATCCCAGAGCATCTTTTAAAAACGGAAGACCCTGTATTTGAGTTTAACAAAGGCATAGTTGATGCTACACACGAGCTTTGTGTTGCCTACAAACCCAATCTTGCTTTTTACGAATCGCTTGGCACAAGTGGGTGGAAAAGCCTTCAAAAAACAGTCGAATACATCCGTTCAGTTACGGATGAAATATTCATTATTGCCGATGCCAAAAGAGGTGACATTGGCAACACTTCAGCCATGTATGCCAAAACTTTTTTTAAAACCATGGATTTTGATGCGGTAACATTAGCACCATATATGGGATTGGATACCGTTTCACCATTTCTTAATTATGAAGGAAAGTGGTCAGTCATCCTCGCCCTAACCTCAAACAAAAGCGCCGCCGATTTTCAGTACATTGAAGACAAATCAACTGGAAAAAAACTTTTTGAAACGGTATTGGAAACTTCAAAAAAATGGGCAAGTACTGACCAGGTCATGTATGTTGTCGGAGCAACCAAAGCAGAAGCACTGACAGATATCCGCAAAATTGTTCCCGATCATTTTTTGCTGGTTCCGGGCGTTGGCGCACAGGGCGGAAGCCTTGAAGAAGTTGCAAAATATGGCATGAACGACCATTGCGGCTTGCTGGTTAATTCGTCAAGGGGAATTATCTTTGCTTCTTCAGGAGAAGATTTTAAGGAGCAAGCGAAGGCGAAGGCGGAGGAAATGCAGAGGGGAATGGCACAATTTCTGAAAACAGCCGGGCTTATCTAAAGGGGTACAGGAATTTCTTTTTCAGTTATTAATTATTCAATTTGGTTTTTCTGTTTTGACCAAAAAAAGCAATACACAGCAATTCAAGTTTTGTTGTTATACCAATTGTATTTCAAAATGCGTTGTAAAAGCATTTTGAAATTTACAATGGTTAATGCCGATATAAAATTAAAGCGGCTTTTGAAGCGCAGCGAGCAAAAGGCGCATTTTAATTGATAATCGGTATTATAACAATCTTTTCACTAACTTGCACCGACCAAAACAAACCGGTGAAAAAAGAAGCCCAGGCACGGATTAAAATCAATAAACTTCTGGAAGAAGCGGGAGCAGTCCCTGGTCAATGCCAACAAACAGCTTATTGAAATCTACGAGCAGAAGATTAAGGATAGGATTGGGAAGGTTTGGGGGGAGTAAAGAATGATTGAATGTGTGAATGTGAGAATGAGTGAATGCTTAAATGATTAAATGCATGAATGGTGGGCAAAGAAACAAATATCAAAACAGGGTCGAATCGTATTTTGCAGGCTGGGGGGAGTAGTGATTTACTTATAAAATTGAAATAATAATGAATACATCTGATTTAATCCAATTTGTAATTATGATTGCCACTATTGCAATAGTGATCTTTACAGCAATTGCATTAGGATTTACAGTCAAAAATTATAAGAGACTATTAAAATGAAATGGTGGCGCAAACAGTCGATAGGGATAAAGATTTCTCTTATCTCTTTAACAATTATTTTACTACTGTTCATTATAAACGAATGGCCTTTTTCAAATCTAATTGAAAGATATAAAAACGGTATTTCTATCGAACTGTATGGATTTGCTTTTGACATTGCATTATTTGGACTCTTGATAACCTATATCAGGGATCTGAACAATAAAAAAGAGAAAGTTAGCATGCTTTGGAACGAGCTTAAGCTTGTCAGAGGCTGGAAGCAACCGGAGGCAGGCTATAAAATGAGAAACCTCATAATTCAGTTAAAAGAGCTGGGTGAAGAAATAAAAACAAAAGACATCCAAGAAGCTTATATAAACAAACAAATCCTAGATTTCTTATTATCAAATAATCTAAACATATTTAATCTATGGCAGGAAAAGGTTGATATTAAAGAATTTTATTTTGACAACGTACGTTTCGAGAAAACAGAACTAGTGTCAAGTCAACCTTCAATTGACGGATAAAGACGCTTCAGTTTTATCCTTGCATCTTTTGTTTCAAATCTCCAGTTGATGACAGAAATTTTATTATTTCTATGATCCTGCCAAGCCTTAACTTCTTGCTTGACCGT
>JAUVKF010000109.1 GCA_030596395.1 Chlorobiota bacterium
CAATTCGCTATCATTTGCCGATGCCAACAACCGGATCTGGGTATTTGGAGATGTGGCTTCTGACGATGCAGCCAAAGGCGGAATCCCCGGAGACCAGGCTGACATCGGGTTGATTGATGATTTTAATATTACCACTACCAACGGAAACCTCGAAAATGTATGGAATCTGTATTATGAAGGAGTTTCCAGGGCTAACTGGTTGCTTGATAATATCGGAAACATCGAGATGAATCAGGAACGGAAAGATGAGATTACGGGAGAAGCTAAATTTCTGAGGGCATATTATTATTACAGGCTGGCAAGTGTTTTCGGTGATATTCCGGTACACACTTCAGTTCCAACTCCACAGGAAATGCAAAAACCGGCAACTTCTGTTGACGAAGTGTTTACCAATGTTATTATTCCTGACTTAGATGATGCAGCTTCAAAATTGCCCAAGACAGCGAGTGCCGGTCGTGCAACTGAATATTCGGCATGGGGTTTGCTAGCAAAATGCTATCTGTTTCTGGAAAAATGGCCTGAAGCAGAAAATGCAGCAAACCAGGTAATCAAATCAGGATTTTATAGTTTGGAACAACTTTACCGTAATAATTTTGAACATCCAACTAAAGATAATCAGGAAGTGATCTTTTCTGTTCAACACCTTGCCGGCCAGGATCCCTGGCTCGGTAACCGGCTGAATCAGTGGTTTGCACCCAGGGCGAACAATGGTTACGGATTTAACATTCCTACACAAAATTTTGTTGATGCTTTTGAAACTACGACAGCAGGAGTCGTCGATCCCCGCCTGGATTATACAGTTGGCCGGTCAGGGCAGATTTGGTATGATACCATCCCGTTTGATTCAACCTGGTCTCTTACAGGCTATCTCAACAGGAAATACATCCAGCCACTGGCTGAAGTATCAAAGGAAAGCAAAGCAGACGGTGAATTGAATTATCAGTTCATAAGATATTCCGATATTTTATTGATGATGGCTGAAGCATTGAACGAACAGGGAAAATCAGGAGAAGCTGTAAACTATGTTAATATGGTTCGTACCCGTGCAAGGGAATCATACAAATACGATCCATTGTTGCCCGGATACCCGAATATACCGGACGGTTTGTTACCGGATATTCAGGACAATGGCCAGGGTGGAGTGAGAACAGCAATACGACATGAACGCAGGGTAGAACTGGGATTTGAATTTCACAGGTATTTCGACATTATCAGGTACGGACCCGAATATGCCAATCAGGCTTTTCAGGATAAACCGAACTTCAATTACGAAACCAACAAATTTATGCCCATTCCACAGCGTGAATTGGATACGAATTTCGAACTTTAAAAATTATATTGAGAATAAATATTAATTATCACAGTTATAAATAAACTTTATGTTAAACTTAAATTGAAACATTATGAGAAAATCACAAATTTGGTTATTATCAATGCTTACACTCTTTTCAATAGGCATTGTACTCAGCGGGTGTAAAGAGGATGATGATCCCTGTACCACCGGTGACAAAACAGAACTGAATCAAGCTATTACTGATGCGCAGGCATTGCATGATGGTGCTACTGAGGGTGCGAACCTTGGAGACTATCTTGCCGGTTCAAAAGCAACACTGCAAACATCCATCGACCTTGCTAAAGGTGTGCGCGACACGGATTGTGTAACCCAGGCTCAACTGGATGCCGCAGTTGTATCACTTAATGCTGCAGTTGATGAGTTTGGAAACCAAAAAATCACTGGTGTAGAGCCGGGTGCACTTGTAGCACACTGGCTGTTTAATGGTGATGGTAACGATGCCTCAGGAAACGGGTATAACGGAACAGCTCATGCAGGGCATGCTAACTGGGGAGGCGGAATGCCAGAGCTGGCAGCAGACAGGCATGGAAATGCTGATTACTGTTATAAGTTTGTAGATGGAGGAAACTTTGTAGTTCCAAACAACCCTGCATTTATACCTGGTGAATTAACGATTTCGGTATGGATGAAATTGTATGAAACATGGGCACACAGTTACTTCTTTTCAAACGATATCTGGAACACTTATAAGTTTCAGGTACAGGATGCCAACAAACCATTCTTTACAGCACACTTTATGAAAAGTGACCAAACTGAAGGCTGGATCGACCACGATACTGATACCGAAACGCTTGAATTAGACACATGGTATCAAGTGGTGGTAACTTACACAGGTGGTAAGATGACTTTTTACATTAACGGAGTTAAAGCCAAGGAATGGACTGATTTCGATCCAGGGACTCTAATGGAACCACATGCCGGAGTTGACATTTGTATTGGCCAGGCTTTACCAACTGCTATTTACACCGATATTCCGGATGATCCATATGAATGGAAAGAATGGTTAGGCCATTTCAAAGGCTATCTGGATGATATGCGTTTTTACAATGTACTTTTAACAGACGCACAAGTACAAACTCAATACAACTACGAAAAAGACAATGTAATTGAATAATAATTCGTAAGTTGATTTTTAAAGAGCCCCTGCTTTTGCAGGGGCATTTTTTAGCCCCCTCCAATTCGATATTTTTGTATTTTTAATTCAAAATATGTTAACCTATTTTCCAAAATCATGAAAAAGCAATTATTTCTCCCGGTATTGGCATTAGCCTTCATGTTTTCGATTGCCATAATTTTCGATAGTTGTAAAAAAGAAGAACCATGTCCTACCGTAAATTATACCGCAATTGATCAAGCCATTGCTGATGCACAACAAAAACATGATGGCGCTGTCGAAGGAACTGGTCCCGGAGAGTATCCACCACCCGCAAAGAATGATCTTCAGCAGGCCATCGACGTAGCAAAATCTGTCCGTACTAAAAATTGCGTCACCCAGGAGGAATTGACTACAGCAGAAAACGCGCTAAAGAATGCCGTCACTGTTTTCGAATCCAAAAAGATTCCTGAATGCCCGGATGTTGACTACACCGAAATTGATCAAGCTCTTACCAATGCCCAACAAATACATGATAATGCTATTGAAGGCTCCCTTTCCGGCGAATATTTGCCTGGTTCCAAGGCAGAATTTCAGCAGCGTATTGATACAGTGAGTGCAGTTCGTAACAAGCCATGTGTTACTCAGGATGAGTTGGACGAGGCGACAAGTTTTCTTGCGTGGGCGATAATTGAGTTTGAATTGAATATGATACACGAAATAGATTACACATTAATTGATCAAACCATAGCTGATGCGCAGCAAAGACATGATAATGCCGTTGAAGGCTCTAATCCGGGAGAATACCTGCCAGGCGCTAAAACCGAACTTCAGCAGGCCATTGATGCAGCACAGCTTGTTCGGGATAAACCCGATGTTACTCAATTCGAAATTAATGCAGCCGTTGTAACACTTAATGCTGCAATAGCGATTTTCGAATCAAAAAAAATTCCTGATTTTGATAAGGACATTGTCGCACACTGGTTATTTAACGGCAATGGTAATGATGCATCTGGAAACGGGCACGATGGAACAGCAAGTGCCGGGCATGCTAACTGGGGAGGTGGAATGCCAGAACTGGCTGCGGACAGGCATGGTAATGCAGATTATTGTTACAAATTTGTAGATGGTGGTAATTTTGTAGTTCCCAACGGTCCTGCATTCATACCAGATGATCTTACTATTTCTGTTTGGATGAATTTATATGAAACATGGGCCCACAGCTATTTCATTTCAAACGATATATGGAATACATGGAAGTTCCAGGTACAGGATGCCAATAAACTTTTCTTTACAGCACACTTCCTGAAAGATGATGGATCAGGTGAAGAAGCCTGGGTTGACCATGACAGCGGTTTAGAAAATCTTGATCTTGACAACTGGTATCATGTCGTATTAACATATACCAGTGGTAAGATGATTTTCTACATTGATGGTGAAGAAGTCCAGGAATGGGATGATTTTCCGACAGGAACTTTAATAGAACCTCATGCTGGAGTTGACCTCTGTATTGGCCAGGCTTTACCAACTGATATTTACAGCAATATTCCGGGTGATCCATATGAATGGCAAGAATGGTTAGGCTATTTCAAAGGCTATCTGGATGACATGCGTTTTTATGATGTAGTATTAACCGATGCACAGGTTAAAACACTTTACGATTTTGAAAATGTAACGACTATTGAATAATAGTTCTCAATAAGTTAATTTTATAGAGCCTCTTCTTTTTGGCAGAGGCTTTTTTCGTTATATTTACAAGTCTTGAATATAGGAGGAAAACTTATGGGTCGTCTGGCAGTTTTTAGTTTAATTATCAGTATTGTTATCAGTTCCTGTAAATCCTCAGGAGACAGTGACCATCTTTTATTCTGGTCATCCAGTAATGCACAGGAAATCGCCTATTCGACAAGCCTTATCGACCAGTGGAATCAAAATCATCCTGATAAACAGATCAAGTTCCAGCCCGTCCCGGAAGGACAATCCAGTGAGGAGATCATTCTGGCTTCGGTGGTTGGAAAAACCACCCCTGATATATATGCAAACATGTGGCAGGGAAGCGTTGAAATGTATGCAAATGCTGGGGTTCTTGTTCCTTTTGATACGCTGGATGGATTTATGGAGTTCCTCCAGGAAAGGTGCTCAGAAGAAGTAATTGAGGAGATTACCTCCTTAGACGGACACATTTACCAGGTACCATGGAAAGCAAACCCGATCATTACGTTATATAACAAGGGGTTGTTTGAATCAGTGGGCATCGACTCATTACCAAAAACCTACTCACAGTACCTGGAAGCCGGCAGTAAAATAGAACTCGATAAAGATGGAGATGGTTACGTTGATCGTTGGGTTGGATATACAACAGTAAAGGTCATCTGGTACCAGCGGCTTTTCAATTTTTACCCCATGTATCTTGCAGCTTCTAATGGGGCACCGCTGATCGAGGATAACAAAGCTGCTTTTAATAATCAATATGCCATTGGCGTATTTCGTTTTCTTCAGGAGCTTTATAATTGCGGCTATTTTTCCCAACAGCGGATGTCATCAAGTCAGGACCCTTTTGTGATGGAACGTGTCGCTACATTATTTACCGGTCCCTGGCAGGTTCCTTATTTAAACAAATTCAAACCCGAGCATCTGGAATATGGTTTTTATTCCATGCTTGTTCCTGATGATCATGAAGGACCGGTTTATACTTATGGTGACCCGAAAAACATAGTGATCTTTAATACTTGTGAAGATCCTCAAACCGCCTGGGATTTTATCAGCACGATGATTGACAAACCGGGTGACCTGAGTTTGCTTGAAATCACAGGTCAGTTTCCAAGAAGGAAAAACATCAGTTCCGATCCTTTCTTTTTCGACTTTCTCGCTGCCAATCCCGAACTGGAAGTATTTGCCAAACAGGTAGATTACATTAAAGGGGTTGATAACCATGAATTGATTGTTGAGATATTCGATATCATTTCACAGGAATATGAAGCCTGTGTGATCTATAATAAAAAGACGCCTGAAAAAGCCCTGGCTGATGCCGAAAAGGCGGTGAATGTTTTGATTGGGGAATAAATATTAACCTACCGCTATTCGGAATTTGCTCCGAAGGAGTGCCTTTGGCACAATTCCGAATCTAAGAGCAAAAGGATTTCAAATCCATATCTCTTTACTTCCAGATTACACCCGTCTGCCGGCAGGGCAGGAATCTGGAAAAGCGGAACAAAGATTAATTTTCCTGATTATGCACCTTCGGCGCTTATTATTTATTCTTCTCATTTTATCCCCGGACTAACGACCGGGATTGTTTATCATCGCCCCTTTGGAGCTTTATTCATATTTATCGTTATCCCCTGACTAATGTCCGGGGCTGTTGATTATCGCCCCTTTGGTGCTTAGCGTTTACTATTCCTGATCTAATGCCTGGGACTGTTGATGATTGCCCCTTTGGAGCCTTATTCATATTTATCATTATCCCCTGACTAATGTCCAGGGCTGTTGATTATCGCACCTTTTGTGCTTAGCGTTTACTATTCCTGAACTAACGCCTGGGACTGTTGATGATCGCCCCTTTGGGGCTAAACCTTCTGTATGAATTTGTTCTCTGGGCTATGAATAAAATACCCTGAAATATCTTTCCAAGAATTCAACTTGAACGATAATCGAAGCACCAAAGGTGCGACGAAGATCATCTGCCCCGAGCAGCGCTCGGGGTAAATTGTAATTCCTACCGCCAAGCCCCAACGGGGCGAAATCATTAATCCCAAACATATCGTTCATCGAAATCAATACCATATTCTTTAAGAAAAGAACGGTATTCATCTTTAAAAGATTTTTTCTTGTAATGTTCTTTCTGATTCAAAATATACGTTTTAACTGTATCAACTAGTGACTCGTGAATTGAAAATCCGCCATAACCATTTTGCCAGTAAAACGTCTGGTATTTCTGTCCCTTTGTTTTTATCCCGCCCGTCCAGTCAGGCGGGCATTTCGATGAATGGGTTTTTACTTCTTCAATTTGTTTCATTAATGCAATCTTTCGTGACAACAAGCAAAGTATATGAACATGGTCTAAATGACCACCAACTTTAATTGGATTACACTCAAGATTCTTACAAATACCACCTATGTAACTAGTCAAACCTTACGAACTACCTAATATCGATTAAAATTGTTTTCAGAGCATATTGCTTGCAATAATTTTCGAATAATAATAAAGGCCAAAGAACCTCCTTTTTGATTTTCCTTAGTAATCCTCTAAAATTGAAACCTGCA
>JAUVKF010000041.1 GCA_030596395.1 Chlorobiota bacterium
ATCTGTGATCCCGCCGGGATTCGAACCCAGATCATGAGAACCGGAATCTCACATTCTATCCATTGAACTACGGGACCCTTTGGATTTTAGATTTTAGATTTTTTATGTATGATGTACAATTATCTATTTTGGATTTTAGATTTTTTATGTATGATGTACAATTATCTACTTTGGATTTTTGATTTTTTATGTATGATGTACAATTATCTTTTTTGGATTTTGGATGTTGGGAATTCAAGAATCATATCTCTATTTTCCTTTTCTCATTGTATTGCGTGTTGCTATGTATATGGAGGTTAATTCGTGAGCTTCTTTCATTAACTTAATTGCTGTCTCTGAATTAAATAAGTTGAACTCCATTCCAAAATCAATCCAAAATTCTGATTCATCAGCTTCTTCAATTACAATACTAAGTTTTGCGATAAAAGCTGCTTTTGACTGAGCCAACCGCGTAGCTCTGTAATTTGAAGCTACAGATGTTGAACATCGTATTAATTGTCCCCTGATGTGATTCCCAAGCTTTGTATCTGGAAGCGTTTCAGCCAGTTTTACACATTCAAAAGCAAACTTCTTATTTCTTTCAATTAATTCATGAGCGTTCATAATAAGGTTATTATGTAAATCTATTTTCAATTTTAAAATCTCAAATCCAAAATCCAAAAATCTCAAATCCAAAATCTTACATCTTAAATCCAAAATCCATTTTGTGGAGCTGGAGGGAGTCGAACCCTCGTCCAAACAAGGAACACATAGGCTTTCTACATACTTATCGTGTTATTAATTTTCGAGCAAAGCAAGGAAACAAGCACCCTAAACTTTGCCTTAGCTTCTTTATCTTATCCCGGCTGTGAAGCAAAGCCGGGACCAGCCCAAAATTGCGTGCGGTCCGTAACCAGGCAGGAATCAGGCATGTCCACCTGCGAACCGTCCCGTCCCCGGTAACCTTGACCAGGGATATGGCTTAATCTACTAAACTTCGATTAAGCTGCGAGAGCAAAATTATTTTCGCCAAATAAAAGTGTGCGACACGGATTTACGAGCTTTATCACATGGCTCGGCATGCTTACATATCCATTCTACCTGCTGTCAAAACCGGTCAGCCCCATATGTCAAAGAACGTGTTGTTGTTATATGTTAATGATTATACGTTAATCGTTAAAGAGATATTTCTTAACTCATATAGTTAACATATAACGAATAACTTATAACATTTAACATTTTTATAAAGGAGTGCAAAGGTACAAAAAAAGTAGGCATCCCTATTGAAATGATCAATCAAAAAGTATTCCGAAATAGCTTTGAATCCTACAGTATCAAAGGTTTTACATACTTTTCTACATCGGTTTTACCGATTTCTTTATCACAAAGGATAACTAATCGCTCAACCACATTATGCAACTCTCTTACGTTACCACTCCAATGATAGCTTTGCAATTCTTTGAGTGCATCTTCGCTGATATCAATTGGTGACCTGCCCTGAATATCAGAAATATCGGTAATAAATCTTTTAACAAGCAACTTGATATCATCTCTGCGGTCACGCAAAGGTGGAACTTCGATGATAATGACGCTTAAACGGTGGTATAAGTCTTCCCTGAACGTTTTGTTTTTTATTTCTTCTTTCAGATCTTTATTGGTGGCAGCAATCACTCGCACATCAACTATTATTTCAACCTCGCCCCCTACCCTTACGATTTTATTTTCCTGCAATGCCCGTAAAACTTTGGCCTGGGCCGAAAGGCTCATATCACCGATCTCATCAAGGAATAAGGTTCCACCATGTGCCAGCTCAAAATCACCTTTTCGCTGTTTTACTGCCGAGGTAAAGGATCCTTTCTCATGCCCGAACAACTGGCTTTCGATTAGTTCAGAAGGTATGGCAGCACAATTCACTTCAATAAATGGTGATTTTACACGTGTGCTTTGTTCGTGTATCTGACGGGCAACCAGCTCTTTACCTGTTCCGTTTTCTCCGGTTATCAACACACGTGAATTGGTAGGTGCTACCCTGGAAATAATGTCTTTCAGGCTAACGATTTTCTGCGCCTCGCCTACTATTTCATACCTTTTATCAACTTCTTTTTTTAATTGCTGGGTCTGTGTTACGAGGTCCTTCTTTTCGACTGCATTTCGGACAGTGATCAGCAAACGGTTCAGGTCGGGCGGTTTAACAATAAAATCGTAAGCGCCTTTTTTAATGGCTTCTACAGCAGTTTCGATGGTGCCGTGTCCGGAGATCATGATAACCGGAACATCCCTGATCTGCATCATCTTTTCAAGCACTTCCATTCCATCTATTTCAGGCATCTTTATATCAAGAAGTACAACATCAAATTCCTCTTCCCTGAAATAATCAATTGCCTCAGTACCGTCAGGTGCTAAAACAACCTCATGTTTTTCAAATTCCAATATGTCTTTTAGCGTACGTCTGATACTGCTTTCGTCATCAACAACCAGTATTTTAGCCATTCTGATTTATTTAACAATATTACGGTACAAATATTGCTATTTTTATTCAGTCAGAAAACAATTAAAATTCATTAAAATGAAATCGTTCAAATTAGCTGGCTTTATTGCTGTTATCATATTCTTTTGCCTTGTTGTTCCCGACCAGAATAAGGTGAATGCGCAGGATGATCCGCTCATCATGGTTAAAAATAAAGAAAATGAATTGCTGTCCTACCCCTGGGCCGGTGGTTTAAATGCTGTGCAATTTGGTGAAATTGATATGAACAGGGATGGTATAAATGACTTGTTTGTTTTTGACCGGCATGGTGACCGAAAGCTATGTTTTATCAATGACGGAGTTTTTAACAGTGTAAGTTATTCGTTTCAACCTGAATATGCCGACTTATTTCCTGATCTGTCTGACTGGGCAATTTTTATTGATTATGATGGTGATGGGAAACAGGATATTTTTACTTATTCACCAGGCTGGGCTGGGATGAAAGTATACAGGAATGTCTCAGACAATTTACTGAAATTTGATCTGGTCGTTGATCCTTATCTTAAATCGTTACATGGAGAAATGTATTTGAATTTATTGGTTACGGATGTTGATTATCCGGGGATTGCTGATATTGACAATGATGGTGATCTGGATATCCTATCATTTTGGGGGCTTGGTTCTTTTGTTAATTACCACCGGAACATGTCGATGGAAAAATACGGGCATGCCGATTCGCTTGACTATGAATTGAAGGAGTATTGCTGGGGAATGTTTGCCGAAAGTGAAGAGTCAAACCAGCTTTACCTCGACACCTGTTTTCAAAAACAACCCGTATTCTACAGGGAAGTAAATCAAACAAGACATACCGGATCAACATTTCTATTACTCGACCTCGATCAGGATACTGTTCAGGACCTGCTACTCGGTGATATTGACTATCCCGGCCTGTATGCATTGATGAATGATGGATCGAGATACAATGCGCACATTGGCTCATATGATACACTTTTCCCTTCGAGTACTGAAAAAGTCGAATTGTTCTCATTTCCGGCCGCTGCTTACATAGATGTAAATAATGACACAAAAAAAGACCTGCTTGTTTCACCTTTTGATCCTAAACTGGAATCGGCCGAGGACAAAAAAAGCATCTGGTATTACAAGAACACAGGAGGCAACGATAAGCCTTTCTTTACGCTGATAACCAAAGATTTTTTACAGTCTGAAATGATTGATAGAGGATCAGGTGCCTATCCCGTTTTGTATGATTGGGATAAGGATGGTCTGACAGATTTATTTGTTGGGAATTTTGGTTTTTTTGATCATGCTTATTATGATGCTGCGTATTTTCTTCATGGCGTATATTACTCCAGAATAGCCTATTACAAAAACACCGGCACCGAACAAAAACCACAATTCCAACTTTGGAACGATAACTTTGGCGAACTATCCGATTTATTAAAAACAGGTTTTTCACCCACTTTTGGCGACCTTGATGGTGACGGTGATACGGATATGCTTGTCGGTTATGATGCCGGACGATTGATCTTTATAGAAAATCAGGATAATGAATTTGAAGTTGCAGACACCAACTATTTAAATATAGATGTAGGCGAATTCAGCACACCCCAGCTTTTTGATCTTGACAAAGACGGAGCAACAGACCTGGTAATTGGCGAACAGGGCGGCAATATCAATTACTACCGGAATCAGGGCACAAATACTAATCCTGATTTTATGTTTGTTACCGACAGCCTTGGAAAAGTAAGGGTTACTGATATACCCATTCCGTTCTACGGATACAGTGTCCCCTGGTTTTTCAGGGATCAATCAGATGTAACACACCTTGTTGTGGGCTCAGAAGACGGGCTAATTTTTTATTACACCAACATTGACGGTAACCTTGAAGGAACATTTAACAAATCTGATGGATTAGCTGACCTTCTGGACACAACTGATGTTTCTTTTGTAAGAGGAATCAGAACTGCTGCCACAATTGCCGATATTTCGAATGATGGGAAACTGGAAATGATTGCCGGGAATTATTCCGGAGGCCTTGAATATTTTAATGGAACTGCCGAAGTTTCACCGGGAATTTCAGAAAAGATAAAAACAGGAAAAAATCACCTGAAGATTTTCCCAAACCCTGCCCAAGCTCAAATCAGTTTTCGATTGAATAATGACGAAAACAATATTCATTCGGCTACAATTACAAACATCAACGGACAAATTGTTTTAGACAATATAAATTTGAGTAAGAAAAATCAAATTTTTACCATCGACATTACCAGACTAAATAATGGTGTTTACATTCTGAAAGTTGTTGATAAACAGACAATATACACCGGTAGGTTTCAGATTTTAACTAACATTCGTTAGATTATTTCGAGGTAGTTCTACTTCAAAACATTTAATTGCGTTTTCTGTTATAATTTTTAATAATTCCAAACAAAATATTCATTTCAACTTCCTACATTTGTGGGGAAATTATAACCCTTAAAACTAAATAATATGTCAAAAAGAACCATCGTTGCCTTGCCCGGTGACGGAATCGGAAAGCCAGTACTTGATGAAACAATACGTGTGTTGAATGCAGCAGGATTTGAAGCTGATTATGTTGAAGGCGATATCGGCTGGGAGTTCTGGTGTGATGAAGGGAACCCGCTGCCTGAAAGAACCCTCAAATTACTGGAAGAACATAAGATAGGCCTGTTTGGTGCCATAACATCTAAACCCAAAGACGAAGCATTTGATGAACTGTCTCCTGAATTAAAAACTAAAGGCCTGGTTTACTCATCTCCGATTGTTGGCCTCCGCCAGCATTTCGGGCTGGATATTTGCATGCGTCCCTGCCATACTTATCAGGGTAACCCGCTTAACTTCATCCGTCGTGGAGTTGGCGATACAGTAGAAGAGCCCATGGTGGACGTTGTAATTTTCAGGCAAAATACTGAAGGTTTATATGGCGGTGTGGAATGGTCGGATCCGCCTGAGCAGGTTTATGATGCACTGATGACACACCCAAAATTCAAGAAAAATTTTGGCAGCGCACCAAAAAGTGAAATATCCATATCTACAAGGATATTTACCAAAAATGCGACAGAACGGATTTTAAGGGCTGCTTTCAATCATGCTAAAAAATACGGCTATAAATCGGTTACAGTTTGTGAAAAACCAAATGTAATCCGTGAGACTTCGGGCATGATGTACAAGATGGCACAGCAAATTCAAAAAGCAGATTTCCCTGATATCCAACTCTGGAATACCAACATCGATGCCCAGATGATGTGGCTGACTAAAAACCCTGAAGATTATGGTGTTATCGTTGCAGGAAATATGTTTGGCGACATTGTTTCTGATGGATTTGCCGGTTTGATCGGTGGCCTCGGCTTTGCCTGTTCCGCACAATTTAATCCTGATTCAGGCATTGGTGTATTTGAACCCACACACGGTTCTGCACCAAAATATGCCGATTATGAAACATCTATCGTCAACCCTGTTGCAATGGTTGAATCTGCTTGCATGATGCTGGATTTTATCAATGAAAACGACATCGCTGCAAAGATCAGGAAAGCAGTTGCCGAAGTAATTGAAGAAGGAAAAGTCCGTACTTACGATATGAGTAAAATGCGTGGCAGTGCCGATGTTGTTGAAAATGGAGCAGCCTCCACAAAGGAAATGGCGGATGCGATAATTGCAAAACTTTAACCATATTAAAAATACCTTCATAAAAAATATTAATCACGCAAAGACGCAGAGGCGCAAAGAAGAAAGAAAAATATTTGATCATCGTTAAAACACTTTGCGTCTTTGCGGCTTCGCGTGGAAAAAAACATTAAAATGAACATAGAAGTTTTAAAACTCTGGCCTGAACTGGAATGGATACAAGATGAAGACTTACGCGAGAAAACTGCGAAAACCTGGGAGCTTGCGTTCGAAAGAAGTGTATTAACTCCGGAGGATTTAAAAAGGATTCCTTTTACATTGCTGTGTGGCCCCGATTTGAAAGTCACTTTCATGGATCATAAACGGTCGGTTGTACATATTGCAAAAGATGCCGGAAATACCGTTAACGCTATGTATCATGGTGAATTACCGGTGGATATGGATGTACTTATCTCCGGAGCTATTTTAGCTGATGTAGCAAAATTGCTTGAATATGTATTGGACGAAAATGGAAAAGCCATTCAGGGAACATACGGGAAATATATTCGTCATCCGTTTTCAGGCGTAAGCATTGCTGAAGAGTGTGGTGTTCCGCCCGAAGTCTGCCATATTATAGCTACACATGCCGGTGAAGGAAACATGGTAAAACGGACAACAGAAGCTTATTTCGTTCATCATGCCGATTTTATGACGTTCCTGCCATTTAAGGAAAGATTGATCATCGAATAATAAGCAATATATCAAGAAGCTTATTTGTTTTCACGCTTATTGTGATTTATCTTTAATAGGTGGTTGTACCTATGTATAATTGCTTTCGTGCAACTGAGTCTACTATAATTCGTATAAATTATTAGACCAAATTTGTAAGTAAATCACAGCAATATGAAAACTTCACTACCCTATATATTCACATTTTTCCTTTTTATTTTCACTTTGATCAAGCCTGCAATAACATTAGGCAATGATTGCGAAATTGGAGAGGTTCAGGTAACTGTGCTTCCAAACGACAGTACAGGTAATTGTAACATTTGGGATTTTGAAGCAACTGTGTTGCCCTGTAACGATGAAAACGAATTCGAAGTACTCCTTAACTTTGAGTATGAAAATGTGGGTGAAGAAGGATTTGAAATAAGAGGAAATGGTAACAATTATGGTGTATATGAATATGATGATCTTCCGATCGTGCTGGGGCCATTTCTGGCAGATGGTGTTACCGAATATGAATTTGAGGCAAGGGATAATCAGTTTGAAGTTTGTTACGACCGGACGGTGATCAATCCATTTATTTGTGATACATCCGTGCAAATGTCCGGGATGAACATGGAAATAGAAGAATGCGGAGGCCAATCGTATTATTTGCTCTTAGACTTTGATGTTGTAAATGCAGGTGATAAAGGATTTACAATTAGCGGAAATGGCATGGAACCCCAGACTTATGATTACGACGAGTTACCTGCTCAAATCGGCCCGTTAAGCAATGATGAAGTCTCCTCGTATTACTTCATTATCAATCACAATAGTGAAGCGAACTATGGCGATTGGAAGCGTTTTATTCCTTTTACCTGCGTAAGTCTTGGATTTGAAGAGATACTCACGATTCGGGATTATTTAAACATTTACCCTAACCCATCGAGAGGTCTTATTCACTTTAAAAATAATGGGACATCAATCATGAAAATCGAAATTTACGACCTCACAGGTAATAGAATTGATCATTTTGATTTAAACCATCAATCTGTTCATGCTGTAATCCTCGCAGAGCCGGGGCTTTACTTCTATCGTGCCAATGATGGCATTTCTTCTGTTAGTGGTAAGTTTACCATCAGGTAATGAAGTGAGACCTTTACAAAACTTATAAAGCTATCTTTCTGTGATCTCGCATGAGGCGGGAGAAGTAACTTAATTTAGAGAGATTTGTCATTCTGAATGGAATGTAGTGGAGTGTCCGAAGGACTACTTTGGAGAAGAGTCTTTGGCAGGTTTTCATAAAGGTTTTTTGCTAGCACTCAGAATGACAGACGGAGAGTATTTTATAAAAGTATTAAAGTTTATTCAGCATCATTTTCCAGCAAATCAAGAACGGCACAACTCATGGCTTTCACGCCGGTACGTATCGTCAGGCCATAATCAGGAGCAAATTTAGCAGAGTGCAATCCACTTATTTCGGCATCACCCGACATTGCTTTTTTATAAAAATCCGGGTTTGTTGTACCCAGCCGGAACATGACCGAAGGAATCCTGGGTTCTTGTCTTCCATACCTCGAAAAATCTTCACCGATCATTTGAGGTTCTGAATCAAAAACATTTTCTTCACCAAGGCACTCTTTGAAAACACCCGTAATGCGCTCACTAAGAGCCGGGTCGTTGTAAAGTGATGGCGTAAACTGATCTTTGACGATTACATCAGGCCATTTATTTTCGGGCATGCCAGCCGTAGCCGCTACCCCTGAACTAACCCTTTTTATCCTTTTAATAATATCAGAACGGGTTTCGTCAGAAAATGTGCGTACAGTTAATTGCATTAAAACTTTTTCAGGAATAACATTACCCACCGTACCACCTTCAATTTTCCCAACCGTGATCACAACCGGATCAAGCGGCGACCGTTCACGGCTCACGATAGTCTGCAATTCCAAAATGATCTTGGCAGCCATCACCACAGGATCAGTTGTAGTATGAGGTAAGGCTCCATGACCGCCCCTTCCATAAACGGTGATATCGATCATATCAACATTGGCCATGATAAAACCAGGATAAATTGAAACCGTTCCGGCAGCAATGGCCGGATCATCGTGTATAGCAAGGTTATAATCGGGCCGTGGAAATTTATCAAACAGGCCTGCTTCAATCATAGCTTTCGCCCCATGTCCAATCTCTTCTGCACCCTGCGCAATGAAAATAAGCGTCCCATTCCATTTATCTTTCATTCCGGCAAGAAGGTTTGCAGTACCGGTCCAGACACTCATGTGAATATCATGTCCGCAGGCATGCATTACACCAACCTCATTTCCATCAGCATCCCAGGCGGTGACTTTACTGGCGTAAGGAAGACCTGTTTCCTCTGTCACCGGCAAAGCATCCATATCAGTCCTCACTAGGATAACCGGACCATCACCATTTTCCAGGACTCCAACAAGCCCATAACCACCAAAATTTTCAGTGACTGTAAACCCCGCTTTGTTCAGCTCCACCGACATGCGTGCAGCAGTATTTTTTTCCTGCAGGCTTAGTTCAGGATTTTGGTGCAGGTGAAGATATAGTTCATCAAGGTAATTTCCAATATCATCAATTCTAATATCGATTTCGTCCTGAGCAGAGAGTGATAACATAACAAAACTTAAAAAAACAATGGTGAAAAACGAACGGAGCATATTATATTTCTTTGTTGATAACAAGGGCAAAAAAATCGTTGTCTAAGGGCAGGTATCCGTACTCATAACAGAAATAATAGATTTTGCCTTCTTTGGTTTTATACACGTTTGTAAAGTATTTGAAGCTAAAACCCCTTGATTGCAGGGTGTGTTTTTTGACCTTCGCTTTGCCTTCCGGGTTCAACTCCCGTAATATCCTTCGGTTTTTCCGCAGCTGATTATTGATGTTTTTCATCAATGCGGAATCATCTTTGTTCAGCCTGTTGTTGTAAGTATTCCGGCATTGATCGGAGCAAAATTTCTGATCAACCCTGCCCATTAACCTTCCACCGCATTCAAGACAAACCCTTTCCATAAATAATTTTTTCCGTAAAATTAAAAAAAATCCGCCCATCAACTAATGAAGAGCGGATTTGTAAAAAATTTATTGCGTTTTTAATTCATGTAACTAATTTTTCAATAAACGCTTTGTAGCGGTATTTCCATCATGTATTATCTGAATGAAATAAATACCTGATTCGAGTGCTGAAACATCAACTCTTTCAATTTGAGTGGCACTCGTCCTTGACAAAATCTGACGCCCTGTTATGTCAATTAAACTGAATTGCGAAGCTTCAGGCAAATCAAGCAGTACGTATTCGCTGGCAGGATTTGGGTAAATATTAATTCGGCTTGCCAGGATATCATCCTCTATTCCACTGGCAATATCAACCATAAATGCATCTTCCAGGCTCAGGTCATCAACCCATACATCATATGAGCCGATCATCTGATCAAGTGGAATTATTAGGTCAGCTGTCAGTTCTGTCTCACTTTTCACCTCAACATTTGTTCCTTCGATTATAATTTCATTATCATCGTGGTACTTAAAAGTAACAACCGGAACTGCTCTTTGCCAGCTGGTATTGTCGCCGGTGATGGTAACAGTAAGTATCCAACCCTGTTCAGCATGATCCGGATCAACAAAAGAAATTTCAGGACTTGGTGGAATGTACTCATTTACAGGTGTACTTGAAGTATAAATAACATCACCCTGGTTGCCATTAATTCCATTTGCAGCATTGAAGGCTGCATAAAAAGTTACGGTACCATGTCCCTCAGCCGGTGCAGTCCAATCCATGCTCCATGTGTTTGTATTTCCTGATGGAGCAGTACCAGCCGAAGTGTGCGTTATGGCAGCATTTCCATTGGTGAATTTTGTTCGTGTGGCGTCAGTAATGAGGAGTGTTCCGCTTTTGCCTGATCCATCTTCAGCGGTTAATTCAAAACCAAATTTTACAACACCGGTATGTGTACCTGTTGCGGTGATGGTGTAAGTTTGACCCGGCACATAACCATCCCCCGGGATATTGGAGCTTATCCATCCCTGTGCAGTATTTGGTGTCCCGGTGTGGCATTCGGTACAATTGCTTCCATCAATCGGCGATCCTGTTTTTCCGCCAGGGCTACCTGCAGAATAACTGTATAGAAGGATAATTGAGGGAATTGCAAAGACTGATAAAATTTTGTAAAGTGTTTTCATAGTTTTATTGTTTTAATTTAGACTTATTCTTAATTAGTCGTGCAAACATAACAATCCTTGCATTACCAAATGCCAAACATGAGATATATCATAAAAAGGAAATTGCCTGACGTTATGGCAATTTTCTGGCAACTATTCTATTGTTAAAAAAGGTGGGAATTAGCACGAGCTTTTCATCCGGGACATACCCGAGGTCAGCAGCTTGAATTTCCTGTTCGGTGGTATTGCCTAAAACAATCTTTTCGAGGGAACTAATGAGCATGATCCTGCCTGACCAGTCAGAAACTACAAACTTATTTCCTCCCAGTGGAATTAGCCCATCAATTGGTCCGGTTTCTTCAACCAGCACTTTGATATTCTTCTCCTCAGTATCAACTCTAAGCAAATTATCTTTCGTTCCTACTAACAGGTGATTTTTGAAAAAAGCAAGTCCGTTGGGCCTTATTATCAATTCTCCTTCCAACCATACTTCTACATTTTGATCCTCGTATTTTAATATATGATCTTTACCCATGTCGGAAATGAAAATATTCCCTGCTTTGTCCGCAGCCATATCATTTAAAAAAACAGCGTTATCTACATTAACTGTTTTTATAATTTTTGCTTTGTCGATATTGATGATGTGAAAACGGTCAATATCAGTAACATAAAGCAGACTATCAACTACAGCCATCCCTTTTGGGGCATTCATCCCGCTTATCCACTTCAATGTTGTAATCGATCCGTCTTTTTTAAGAAGGGAGATAAAACCATTGTTATCCTTGTCAGTTGGCTTTCCATTAATATTCGACACATATATTTGATCTCTGTCTGCATTAAAATAAACTGACTCAGGCGTTTTAAATACTTTTTCTGTTTCCCAGATTTTGTCAAACGACTGTGCAGAAATGTTTAAGCACAAGAATAAAAATATGCCAAATAATATTATCTGTTTCATAGTTGAAATAGTTTTATTTTTTCTGATTTTTTGAATGCCTAAAGTTAAATACATTTTTTGGATACCCATAACTTATACCAACCATAACCCCAGATTACCGATATAAATTGTTTCTTTTTCTCTTTCTTTTCGTTAGAAAATATAATTGTGGCGGAAAACTTTGCCACTAAATCACCAAGACACAAAAGGGTCACTAAGGGAATATTCGGTAATTAAAAGTATATTATCAACTACAACATTATTTTCTTAAACCGAACTCACGTTATGTTGATATTTTTTCTACTCAATTTTCAATTATATCTTTACTTTCGCAGTGAACTAAAAACAAAAAATACTATGAAAAAAATTGCTCTTTTAACAACGATCTTTTTATTCTTTATCGGCATTAACTTTGGCTATGCAGGTGATGACGAATTGGTAAGCCTGTTGACTTCCGACCTTGGCATAAGCACCGATCAGGCAAAAGGTGGAGCCGGCGCCCTCTTTAACTACGCCAAAGAAAGCCTTTCAGATGAAGAATTTGACCAGGTGGCAAATGCAGTACCTGATATGAACGGATACCTCGATGCCATTCCAGCACTTGGTGGTGGTAAAAGCACAGGTATGCTGGGTAAAGCCACGCAAACACTTGTTGGGATGCCTGCCGTAACAGCTGCGTTTGAAAAACTTGGACTAAGCCAGGATATGGTAGGATTGTTTACTCCCCTGCTTGTGAATTATGTTGATAAAAAAGGTGGTGAAGCGGTGAGTGGTTTGCTGTCAAATGCACTAACAAAGTAATGATAGCATTTATTAATTACCGATTATCTATTTTTTCTTAGCTGACGGAATTCGTGGTGTAAGGTACAGGTTGCGGGGTGCATGTTGCAAGTTAAATGGTGCAGGGTACAACCTTCAGAGTCAAATACGTAGTGAATGTAATCTGGGGCAATGGCTACGAGTTAAGCGCCATACATAAAAGGTTTGATATCTGTCAAATGTAAATAACTGGTGAAGGTTATTCGAAAGTTTCATTTACCCTGCACCCCGCAACTCGCACCAAACGGCATTTTTATCAACACTTAGATAATCAATCCTTTAAAATTGCTAGGATACAAGCTCTAACTGTGTTATCTCAGGAAGTATACCTATTCTGCCCGGATAACCAATTACACCCAAACCGCGATTGACATACAGGTAGCGGTTTGTACTTTCATCTTTATAAAGTCCGGCCCAGTATTTATACATCCATTTTGCCGGGCTCCATTTTATTCCTGGTGTTTCAATCCCAAACTGAAACCCGTGCGTGTGTCCCGATAAGGAAAGATCAATATTATAACTATTGGGCTTGATTATTTTTTCCCAGTGTGATGGATCGTGGGTCATTAATATGTGTACATCAGCATCTTCGGTTCCGGCGTAGGCTTTTTCAATATCACCGTATTTCGGAAACCGAGGATTTGCCCCCCAGTTCTCGACACCTAATAATGCCAACTTACCCGAGCCATTTTCAAATACCCGATTATCATTGTTTAGCATAACCCAACCCATGCGGTCGTACAGGTCGTACATTTCATCCATGTTTGCCCGTTTGGCCTGCTTTGAAGGCCAGTTCACATAATCACCGTAATCGTGGTTGCCTAAAATTGTATAAACGCCATTTTTAGCTTTCAGTTTCTTCAGGATGCTTTCAAAACGAAATGCTTCTTTGGTAGCGAAATTTACCAGGTCGCCGGTAAAAAGGATCAGGTCAGGTTCTGAATTATTGATCATTTCAACAGCTTGCTCCAGAGGCTTTTCCGATGCCCAGCTTCCGAGGTGCATGTCTGAAATCTGGACAATCTTTAATCCATGAAAAGAAACAGGTAAATTGGGGATTCTGATCTTCTGTTTAATAAAATTAAACTGGTAAACCCATTTAAACATACCCGTTAACATGGTTCCCATTACAAGGCCTCCCGAAATATATCCAAGGTATTTCAGGAATTTGCTCCTTGTCATTCCCTTCCCCTCTCCTATCTCAAGTTTCTGTCGTTTTTCTTTTTTAAAAAGGACAAAAAACCTGTCGATCAATAGTATGATATCCGATAATAAAATGAATATTACCGGGAACATCTTGGCAGCATAAAAAATAAGGATAAAGCCAAGCAGGTATGTTCTGAAAGTATCGTTCCAGTCAATAACCGGGATAATTGCTGCACCGATTCCAAAACCCATCAGTGCAATAAATGGCAACCAATATACAAACGATAATATAACGCTTAAATACTTCCGGTAGTTAAATACCTGTTTTTTTACTGAAGACCATAAATAAAGATCCATGAGTACCAAAATAACGAAGACAATATATTGCCCTGCGTATTTTGGCAATGCATACGAGATAAGGAAATAACCTACAATTAAAAGTACGGGAAGTAAATAATAAATTAGCCGCTGCTTCATTAAAAGTCTAACTGGTTCATACTGCGAAGTATTGTCTATACCTTTTCCTTGATGTAGTTAATGAGGCCTTTTGCTTCGAAAATGCTCATTAATTTTTCAGGAAGCGGCGCAAAAGTAAATGTTTTTGTTCCAACGGATACAGTTCCTTTAGAAAAATTAACATTTACTTCATCACCAGGCTGATAGGCATCAACCGCATCAGGTAATATAATGATAGGCAGGCCCTGATTTACAGATGAACGGAAGAAAATCCGGTTTACCGATTTACAAATCACAGCCTGTACACCGGCATACGATAATCCAACAGCAGGATGTTCCCTTGAACTTCCGCAGCCAAAATTCGATCCGGCGAGAATAATATCGCCAGATTCAACCTTTTTTGTAAAGTTTGTGTCAAAACCTTCAAACAGGTAAGGCATGATTTTGTCAGCCTCCGAACTCAATACCTTGTATGTCAGGTTTCCGGCAAACATCTGATCGGTATTCAGGTCGTTGGCATCGGTATAATTCCAAACATCATTCAACCTGCGGTTTTCACTATCCGGGATAGTAATCGTGCTGCCTTTTTCAACAGCATAAGGGAATTTTTCGTTGTTATCAAAACCACGCGGGTCAACAATTTCACCCGCAAGTGCAGAATAAGCAACTGTTGCCGGTGAAGCGAGGTAAATAAATGCTTCTTTGTTTCCCATCCGTCCTTTGAAGTTCCTGTTTGATGTTGAGATTACATTATATCCATCGGCCGGTATCCCCTGCCCTGTTCCCAGGCATGGCCCGCAAGATGACGACAACACATTTGCCCCGGCTTCAATCAGGGTTTCGATGATCCCATTTTTGAGGGCTTTCATATACACTTTTTGGGATGCAGGTACAATGATCATCTGAAAACCTGCAGGGATTTGTTTTCCTTTTAAAATTTCAGCCACAATTTCCAGATCTTCGTATCGTCCGTTGGTGCAGGTACCCACCATCGCCTGTTGTAGTTTTGTGCCTTTTACTTCAGCCACAGCTTTCACATTATCAACATGATGCGGAGCTGCCACCAACGGGAATACCTCATCCAGGTTGATTTCAATTTCTTTTGCGTAAATAGCGTCATCATCAGCCCAGACACCTTCATATTCTTCGCCCAGCCATTCGGTTAGTACCTTATCATTCGGGAACACGGCATTTTTTGCTCCCATTTCCGACGCCAGGTTTGCCAATGTCATCCTTTGATCAATAGTTAATGTTTTAACTCCATCGCCGTGGTATTCAATCGACATATAATCGGCGCCACTGGAACCGATCATCCCGATGATCCACAATGAAATATCCTTGGCATAAACACCTTCCTGCAGTTTGCCGGTCAATGTAACTTTCAATGATTCAGGCACACGAAACCATGTTTCGCCCTGGCTCCACAATCCGGCAGCTTCGGTGCGGTCAATTCCTGCTGCAAAAGCATTAAAAGCCCCCGCTGTACAGGTATGGCTGTCGCTGCCAACAATCACCATTGCAGGTTTTGCATAATCCGACATAATCTGGTGGCAGATGCCTTTTCCTGCATCATGGAAATTAGTGATCCCCTGCTCAGTAACGATGTCCCTCACTTTCTGGTATTGGTTGGCCAGGGCAGCGCTGGTTGGTGGTGCATTGTGGTCGAGGACGATCATCAACTGCGAAGGGTCTTTTACCGACTCCCCTCCCATTTTTCGAAATGTATTGAAAATACTCGCTGAATTATCGTGTGTAAGAATGATATCGGGTTTTTTGAAAACGATGCTGCCGGCTTCGGCATCAAATATTTTTTCGGCAAATGTTTTTTCTTTCATTGCTGGTGATTTAGAATATTTATGAAGTTGATAATATTGTTTACAGCCTAAAACCATTTTATTTTTTGTCAAAATTAGCGGATATAATTTTCCGAAAAAGTTAAAAATTACTTTTTGTTAACAGCATGGTTTTTATTAGAAGTGAGGATTAAGGTGAATAGTATTTGGAATTAGCCCAAGAAGCTACCCGCTATTAGTGCGCGAATATTTTTCGCGTGCTTTAATTGTCATGCGAAAATGGCCGCGTCAGTAAAGGGATTAATAATCAGCGATAAGAGATTCGTATGGTATTTTCAGTTTGTCGTGTAAGTTTCGAATCATTCTCAGATTCAATTTTCTTTTGCGGCTAAAAAGCTCTGATACCCTGCTTTTGTAACCTATTATCCGGGCCAAATCTTTTTTACTCATATCCATTTGTTCCATTCTGAACTTAATGGCTTCAATTGGGTCAGGAGCTTCAATTGGATAATGTTCGTCTTCATACTTCTCGATCAGGATGGACAATATCTCTGCTTCATCCCCCTCTTTTGTATCAGCAGGGGCGTGGAATATTTCCTCAAGTCTCTCTAACGCTTGATTGTAATCATCTTCTGTTTTAATTGCTTTGATATTCATAGTTTTATATTTTATTTGCATCTATCTTGTCATAATCTTCATGAGATCCAATAAACCGGATAAATACTTGTTCATCTCAGAAACCATTGAAAACAGGTTATTATCATTCATTTCAAATCTTTTCAAGTAATTCCCGTTTGATCAATTCATAAGCATCATCAACATTAAATTTTACTTTTGGATGTAATAATCCAACAATATCTCCTTTGAACGTATCATCTTTCATCTTATCATCCATGTTGATTATAAATTCCTTTGAGGTTGCAGCCTTTCTATCACTAAATTTCATGTATTCTGTATAACAGTGAATTATTTTATTCGGATCAATATCTGCATTGTTTAAGGCATAATACAGATCAAATAGATCCCGGCCTTTACTTCTTTGATAAAGGGCTCTCAATTTTGTACCAAGTAATTCTTCTAATTCATATGAGATAATTTTACTTTCTCCGGAAAACCATGACTTTTGAATTGTATGTTTTATTTCCTTCCAACCTAATACTGTAAAATGTTCTCTGCAATTAATCTCAATTTTAAGTCTTAATGGTTGAATAGGTTCTATTTCAGAATCGAATCTAAATATGAAAGTGTTATTGTGTAGGCTTGTTTTATATCTTGGCTTATTATCAATAAAACTCAGGGTTTTTCGGATAACAGAAAGTAAACCCCCAATTTCTGTTGCATTTATTTGAACCAAATCAATGTCTTCAGAATACCTTACTTGAGGTTTCAAGAACATTTTATGTAACACTGTTCCTCCTCTGAAAGCAAGATTCTCATGTATACTATCATTTGAGAACAATTCCACCAAAGCTCTTTCGATAACAAGATCTTGTTCAACCTGAGCATTATTTTGCCAGGGTGCATTTTTTTGCCACTCAGTAATAAATGCTCTTGGAATCATAAATCGCTCTCAATTTTAATATTCACCTGGACTTTCCATTTATTGTCAGCCTCACCATACTTTTTTCCTGAAGGGTTTAGTAGTGCGACCCTGGTTTTTTCTCTTGAAAGTTTATTTTCAATAATGCTTGATAATTTTTTATCATGAAGAATATGTTCCATAATATACCCTGCGCGCTGATAAACTGTATTTGGGAATTTATTTTTTACCACGTCCTTGAAATTGCTGATTTTTATCTCCTCCCTTAATTCATCCAAAATGGTAATAATCCTGTTAATTCCACCTAAGTTTTTTACATAGTAAATCAGGTCGAAGAAAGTTAATTCTTTATTTGATAACTTTAAGTATCCTGTTAATGTTTTCTTTTCTTCAATACCGTAAACTGGAAACTTCTTCTTTTCTGAAAAATTAATTATGAACTTCTTTTTTTTGATATTTCTAGGTTTTGGAGATGCTGATACTATATAGAACTCTTGTGGTTGCTGATGTGCTGCCCCATGTAGCATAGCTGCACTAAATAATCCTACATAATATTTTTTACGCAAGTATTTCATTAAGTCATCGGTATACAGTTCAACCGGGAGTGTTCCCATGTTACTATATTCGTCTGGAATAATTGTATAAAAACCTCTACGTATATTCTTAATTTCTCCTTTATCTCTTAACCTGTCTAAATCTTTTCTAATATTTTTTTTAGTCTTGAGTATAGATATATATAAGTCATCTTCTGTAAAAGCATATTTACCAATGCTTCTAAGTCCCTTTATATAATCAGCAGTATGTTTATTTGTATTATCCATAGAAAGTTTAATTGCAATGACGCATGCAATATACCCTTTTTTTAGGGGGTTATTGCAAGTACTATTACAATTTCTATTAACATATACATTACCCCCCTGGCCTAAGTCTTCCAGCAGGGCATTGCACGATGGTGAGATTTAGGCCCTGTACTATCGCGCGAATATTTTTCGCGTGCGTTAATAATCGTCACGCGCAAATGCGCGCTCCAGTTAGTGTTCCAATTTAGCTGACCCGAAACTGTTTTCTTCCTTTGGGTTGTGCTTTGGCAACCTCGTAGCCACCTTTAATACCTTTGGCTTACAACTGCTTACACATCTTTCGCATAAAATACACATGCTATCACTAACACGTTTTCTGTCTTTCACAGCTTGCAGCACGTCAATATACATGGGGCATGCATTGTTGCAGGCATTGCAACCGGTGCATTGGTTAGCAGCAACCGGTGTTATTTTAAGTAAGGAGTATGGTGCAATGATGCTGGAAATGGTGATAAACGGACATAAAGTTCTGCAGTAGGCCCGGCTCCCCCAGCTGAGTGTCAGAAAAAAACCTCCACCCATAATCAGCAGATTTTCGCCAATGATCCACCAGCTTCTTACCATCTGGTCTTCTGCAGGATTAACCGGTGCAAAAAAGGCAACACCAAAACCCAGTATAACAAGAAAGACGATATATGCCCATGCCAATAAGGGGGATCTTTTTTTTGGTTTTTTCTTGTGTTTTTTTGGATTGGTGAACTCAAAAAATATACCGTTCCAACATGCTCTGGAACAAAAAGCATTCCCCGCAAAAAACGGTAATATTAACCGGGCTACAATCAATTGGATGAGCGCTCCGGTAACTATCCATGCACTAAGATCAAAAAAGATTTCGATAAACTGAAAATTAACACCAATGATCAGGCATATTCCAACAAACAAACCACCTCCTACCAAAACCAGTAGTGTAAGTCTGAAAAACTGCAACAAACGGGGATAATGCACAACCAACACTCTACTCGTAGCGTCAACCAGCCCAATACCGAAAAACAAAAAGAGATACCTTATGTCCCTGTATATCATGGCGACAACACCAACCAATATAAATATCACCAGCGTGTAAATGGCAATCTTGTATTTATGATATAGTTTTGACATCTATCCTCCGCAATGTACTTTTTTCGTCCAAAGATGCCATAAAGTTAAACGATTATTGGAACGTTAAGAATTGAGAATATTTATAATTCAATTATAATGCAAATCTGAATACAATCTCCTGGCTAAAGTCTACCAGTAGGGCAATGCGTGATGGTGAGATTTAGACCTTTATAACCTATTAATTCATCAACATAGTTAAACAATACTCCATTGTTATTGCTGATATATGCATTTTTTCGCTAGTAGTATTAGAAGTACGAAGCCCAGGCACTTCTAACACTTTAAGCTGTGCAGGAAGGCTTGGGCCAGTTAAATTTCTGTGAGAAAAACATTCTCCGAAAATTCAAAAATAATTATTTGGAGATGTAAAACTATTTTCTACTTTTGCAGACCTGTTTTTAAGCAGGAAACAAGTTCATAAATTGCTGAGGATTTGATCTTCGATTGGCGATTAACTCATGGAGAGGTGGGTGAGTGGCTGAAACCACCGGTTTGCTAAACCGGCATACCTTTAACCGGGTATCGGGGGTTCGAATCCCCCCCTCTCCGCTTCTATCCGCCAAAGCCTTGGCGAAGGCGGATAATAGTTCATAAATTTACGGGGTATAGCGTAGTCCGGTTAGCGCGCCTGCTTTGGGAGCAGGAGGTCGCAGGTTCGAATCCTGCTACCCCGACAAAAAAAAGCCTTGCATTAAATGCAGGGCTTTTTTGTTTGTTTTAAACGGTTACTTTGTTTGCCTCAATTTTCGGCTTCTTATAACTTAAGGTGATTGGTTTTTTATCAAGGCGGCTATAATCTGAATTCATCGAAATAAATTCCGGTACTATTGATTTCATAAGAGCAACAAGGTCTTGTTTTGACAAATCAGAAATCGAATTTATTAAATTGCTAACAGCATAATTTACTTCTTCATAATCATGCTTCTGGATTTTCCCAATCATAATTTTATCGTTATGCGTGGGTAATACGTTTTCTGTATTATTCAACAGCTCTTCATAAAGCTTCTCACCAGGCCGAAGACCCGTAATTTTTATTTCAATATCTTCATCAAGGACAAAGCCTGATAGTGCAATCATCTTTTTTGCCAGATCATATACCTTGACAGGTTTACCCATATCGAACACAAAAATCTCACCACCCTTGCCCATAAAACCGGCTTCAAGCACCAACTGGCAAGCTTCGGGGATGGTCATGAAATATCGTGTAATATTTTTATGTGTAAGCGTAATCGGCCCTCCTGCCTCAATCTGTTTTTTGAAAAGCGGCACAACTGAGCCGTTTGATCCCAGTACATTACCAAACCTGGTGGTTATAAATTGTGTAGCAATTTCATCGTTTTGCGCAATTGACTGAATATAAATTTCGCTGATGCGCTTGGTTGCTCCCATAACATTTGTTGGGTTTACAGCCTTATCTGTTGATATAAATACAAATTTCTTTACACCGAATTCAATTGACAGGTCTGCCAGGTTTTTAGTCCCGCCAATGTTCACCCTGGTGGCTTCACAGGGGTGCTCCTCCATCAAGGGAACATGTTTATATGCTGCAGCATTATACACGATGGAAGGTGAATATTTCTCAAATACCTTTCTTAGTTTTCGTTTATCGGTGACATCACCAATTATAACCTTAAATACCGGGTTGTCATTTGCCGCTATGATTTCATTTTGCAGATTATACATTGGTGACTCTGCGTTATCCAAAAGAATAACCTTTCTGGCATTAAAGGCAATCAACTGGCGTACAATTTCAGACCCAATAGAACCGGCAGCCCCGGTTACAAGAACAGTTGCATTTTTTACGCCTTCCCGTATTTTATTTCGGTCTAACTGAATGGAATCCCTGCCCAGGAGGTCTTCAATATTAATTTTCCTGAATTGATTAACATTCATACCCCCATTAATCCATTCGGCAACCCTGGGAACCTCCTTTACCTGGATACCATTTTCGATACACAAATCAATGATTCTCCTTTTACTCGATTTAGGCAAATTTACCTGGGAGATGGCGATAATCAATTCTGAAACCTTCTTTTCTACAATAATCGACTGAAATGCTTTATTCACTGAAAAAAGAGGAATATTGAACATGCGTTTTTTATTCAGCGATTTGTTGTCATCAATAAAAGCAACCACATTGGCCCTTAATTCATGGTCGTTTATGATGGCTTTATATGTCATTTGACCAAGCGACCCTGCACCATAGATAACAATGTTTTTATCAATTTGCCTCAATCGAAGAAATGTATGATATGTGGATTTGATAATCAGTCGGGATACAAATATTGCTCCCAGACTAATCATGTATTGTAAAATTATAATGGTAAAGGGAATGAATATAATACTTTCGTAGGTGATGAATAACCTTGTGATGATTAAAAATCCAGCTGAAGAAGTTAAGGCAACAAATATTCGTAAAGTACCTTCTAATGTTGTATGCCTGATTATCTCGGCAAAAGGACGAAAATAGATCATGCTAAGCAGGTAAACCGGTAGGGTCAATGCCAGTTGCCATAGGATAGGGTCGCGCTCCAACATGGTAAAATGCAAGCGGTTAGCCAGAAGGTGGGCCATAAAAAGTGATATAGCTATAACACTTAAATCAAACAACAGAATAATCCAGCGGGGTAAGTAGTTCCTGGATAAATATCGGTTAACTATATTTATCATAAAAGTAGTTTTAGTTTTTGAGTATTTCCACCAAAACATCAAACAAATTCAGCTTTTGCAAACCTAAATTGCCTATGCGGCACAATTTAATTTATTAGCAATATAGAATTCGCTACTGCATATAGTTTGTAATATTTAATGAGTTAAAAAGCATCAATTGTTAAGTTCTGGAAATGCAAAGGTAAGGCATTTCTTGCGAAATTGTTAAAAAGTCGTTAAAAACTCAGATAATAAGGGATTTTCTGTCACAGAAATCGTGACTAAGGCAGGGTAAGTATATTTATTATGGTTTGCAAAATACGGTGGCGGTCTTCGTCATTCATGTTTGAGCCTGAAGGCAGGCAAAGGCCTGATTCAAATAGCTTTTCAGAAGTTCCATCTCCATAAAACGGATGGTCTTTAAATACGGGTTGAAGATGCATGGGCTTCCACAGCGGGCGTGCTTCAATGTTTTCAGCTGCAAGTGCAAGCCTGATATCATCCCTTGTTACTCCACCTGTACGATCGGGATCAACAGTGATGCAGCTTAGCCAGTGGTTTGAAAAATAAGCTTCACCCGGTTCTTTCAAAAAGCTGATGCCTTCAAATTCAGCCAAATGCTTGCTGTAAAACTCAAAATTTGCCCTGTGCAATGCGATGTGTTGGTCAAGTACCTCCATCTGGCCACGACCAATACCTGCTACAACATTACTCATGCGGTAGTTATAACCTATTTCTGAATGCTGATAATGTGGTGCTTCATCAAGTGCCTGGGTGGCCAAAAACCTGCTGCGTTTGATCAATTCCTCATTATCGGAAATCAAGGCACCGCCACCGGAAGTGGTGATGATTTTGTTGCCGTTGAATGACAAAACACCCATAATCCCAAAAGTTCCCATCGCCTTCCCATTAAATGTACTTCCCAATGATTCTGCCGCATCTTCTACAACCGGAATTTCATAACGTCCGGCTATCTCCATTATCTCATCGATTTTGGCGGGCATTCCATAGAGGTAAACCGGAATGATGGCCTTTGGTTTTTTTCCCTTGCTGATCCGGTCTTTAATTGCTTTTTCGAGCATTTCCGGGCACATATTCCAGGTATCGGTTTCGCTGTCGATTAAAATGGGCCTGGCACCCAAGTAGATAATCGGGTTAACGGTTGCCGAAAAGGTGAAGGATGATGCGATGACCTCATCACCGGGTTTTACTCCCAGTAATATCAGCGCCAGATGAATGGCGGCCGTTCCGGAACTTAATGCAGCGGCATGCACAGCACCTGTATAGTTTTCTAAAGATTCTTCAAATCCATCTACATTTGGGCCAAGGGGTGCTATCCAGTTGGTGTCGAAGGCTTCTTTTACGTAGTTTATTTCGGTTCCTCCCATGTGGGGAGAGGAGAGCCATATCTTTTTTTTCATCTGTTTATATTTAAGGTGGTTTCGAAAAAGGGGTCTGAAGATATAATTATAGGAAAAATCATGCGCTGATACAACGATGCAAGGTATTTTTTTCAACCACCCCTGATCTCGCTTCGCTTCGATCTTCCTCTCCTTTGGAAGGATGGGAGCTGGGGTATTAGGTCAAATCTGTCATCCTGAATGTAGTGTAACAAAATGAAGGATATTTACGAAGCCTTCACTGAGAAACAAGTTATATTTCTTTGCAGTTCCATAAAGATACTTCGCTGTGCTCAGTATGACAAATTGGGGGTGTTAATCACGAACGTAATGGTTTTTAATAAAGTGCTTTTTAAAACAACCACCCCTGATCTCGCTTCGCTTCGATCTTCCTCTGCCCGACTTTGTCATTTCCACCACGATAATTCCAACCGAACAGGCAGGCGGGCCCTCCTTTGAAAGGATGGGAATTGGGGTATTAGGTCAAATCTGTCATCCTGAATGTAGTGTAACAAAATGAAGGATCTTTTCGAAGCCTTCACTGAGAAACAAGTTATATTTCTTTGCAGTTCCGTAAAAATACTTCGCTGTGCTCAGTATGACAAATTGGGGGTGTTAATCACGAACGTAATGGTTTTTAATAAAGTGCTTTTTAAAACAACCACCCCTGATCTCGCTTCGCTTCGATCTTCCCCTCCTTTGGAAGGATGGGAGTTTATAAAAAAACTTAACCCAAATTATCCGCATTACAAATATCATGAAATAGAAAAAAGGTCTGAAGATATAATTACAGGAAAAATCATGCGCTGATACAACGATGTAAGGTATTTTTTTTCAACCACCCCTGATCTCGCTTCGCTTCGATCTTCCCCTCCTTTGAAAGGATGGGAGGTTATAAAAAAACTCCACCCAAATTATCCACATCACAAGTATCATGAAATAGAAAAAGGGTCTGAAGACATAATCATGGAAAAAATCAAATTGGCCGGGCCAGGGAATTAATGTTAGTGCCAATCCGAAAATGCGAAAGACATTTACAAAATGAATAACGATTAAACCGGCAGGAATATACCACAGTTTGTGTTTCCATGGGCCGGGAAATATGAGCATCAGAAAAATCCAGTGCATCCATTGCTTCAAACTGGTACATCCCGGAGATACTCCCACATAAGCGGGCTTTCCATCGTTGCTCACCAACCATATGGTCTGGTCAGCTATTTGAATATCAATTCCGAAAATATGCTCCAACACCCAGGCACTCTGCCGAAATACGAGAAGTGAGGACCAATCGAATAACTGATCGACCTGAGCCCGGAAAGGAAAAAAATTAACACTTATCCAGTACAGGTACAGGTAATGAAAAATGAGGATCAGTGCAATAAACAACAACACCGGTTTCATCGGACGCCAGGATGGGTTGTTCCAGATTGAAAGAGCGTATTTCCGGCTTATTTTCATAAATCCTTGCTCACTTTATAAATTGCGATATTCCGGGAAAAAAACTGTCCTTTGATGCTTCTCTCCATTAGCCTGTATGAGTTTTTCATACATTTCCTCATTGTGAATAAAACGCAATGTGGAAAAGCTATGAAGGTGACTCCCAAAACCTTTCTTAAAACGAAACAAGCCATCGGCGGTGTTGGCCGACAATCCGCCACCAACATGCAGCATTTCAGCATTATGAAGCTTGCCGTAAACGATGGCAGCATCCATCATCATTTTCGAGGGGCTGAATTTTAATGCTTTAGTAAGCGTGGCGCCCAGATGATACTGCATGATTTTTTCGAATTGGGTAAACAAGCCGCCCGAGAGCAACTGCCCTTCTTTATCTGTTATCGTTATAAAAACCAGATGATCGCCCAGTTGTTCTTTTAGTTTTTGGAAATAGCCGGCCGGGAAAAAATAATATGGAAGGGCTGATTTTCGCGACATGGTCTGGCGGTAGACCTCAATAAAAGCATCAAGGTAACTCCACTCGTTGAACGCCAATTGACACCCCCGCTGTAATAGTTGTTTAAGATGTCGCCGGTGGTTCTCTGAGAAATTATTCCTGATTGTGATTAAGGATGGTATTAAATCGATAGAAACCGTCTCGCCATGAAAAAACTGCTTAAATGGCAAATCAAGCCTGTCTTGTTGTTGAATAAAATTCCAGGGATTGCTAATGGGGTTTAGCCGCACAAAGCTACTGATGTAGGCTTCTTTTTTTGCTTCAAGGTGAAAGCGTTTAAATATGGCCGCTGCTTGTTTTGATGAAAGTTTAATATTGCTGACCATACCCGGATAGCCATACGGGCTCACCAGGTCGTGCAATTGATGCTGCCCTATCGGTCGTTTCACCAGTGGAATCAAACACCGGCATTCCCCTTCTTCACCGTACCAACCTACGGCTTCCCCTTCAAGCAGTTCTGCTTCGATTTTTGAAAAGCCCGGCAGGTGGTAAAAATCATGTGAAGTATCTGAAACTAAAGTTGTCCAGCGTGAATCGGTAGTGCTAATGAAGGGCATTTTGTTTTGTTGGGGTTAGGTTTGAAGTTTGAAGTTTGAAGTTTGAGGTGCTTGAAGCAGGGCCTGGTTGGCGCACCGTGGCCCACCTCTGCTGCGCTACGGACGAGCAGGAAATCCTGAAGCTATGAAACACGAAAACTTAATTTTTCCCATTGGTTGTCCAGGACTCTTTCGGTCGTTCCTCCCTCAGAGCTAAACGGAGTATTTTGTTTTCTTTTTCAGTTGTCCAGGACTCTCGCGCTCTCCCGATAGCTATCGGGATCGCTCACCCGCCTGCCAAAGTGTAACGGCGGCCAGGGAGCTAAACTGATTATTTTGTTTTCTTTTTCAGTTGTTTTTGGGAGGTTACAGGCGTTTCTCCTATGACACAGCCAAAAACAGCCCACGTTTAGTTCTGAGGTGCTTGAAGCAGGGCCTGTGGGTTAGCGCACCGAAAGAATCCTGAAGCTATGAAACACGAAGCTTGGTATTTCCCATTGGTTATCCAGGACTCTTTCGTCGGCCTCCACACCTGCCTGCCTTGTCTCCTCAGAGCTAAACGGAGTATTTTGTTTTCTTTTATTTACTTCTTGTTTTAAGTTGATGGGTAAAATATTATTCCAGTATTGGATAATCTTTGTAAAACCTCAATAAACCGATTGTTTCTGAAAGCAATTTTGTACGAACAAATTTTTTCATCTTGTTATCCATTAGTTCACCCAAACCTTGCAGCAATCCTCTATCATTCATCAATTCAAGGCGGTCAATACATTGTTGCAGATAATCGGTATAGGATATATTCATTCGGGTTTCGATAATGTCTTTATTTACAGGAGAATGATTTTGCATGAAAAACCAACTATCAAAAATATCGCGGTTAGTCATGGAATCGCGGTCGAGCAAAGCACACAGTTTATGGGCAAACATATCGGCAACAACCATTACTTTCATGTTGATTCCCAATAAATTTTTTATTTCATAACGATCGTTAAACTGCCGCTTAGAAATTTCTACTTTTAACTTACGTTCACCAATCCCATAGTCGAGCACGACAAGTGGGCCGTAAAACTTTTTGGCTTCATCATAGATTTTACCATATTTTAAAAGAATTTTACGCACCTTCTCATAAACAATTTCCTCTTTTACTTCATCAATCAGGTTGAAATCCAGATCGACAGAAAAACGAGGAAGTTCATAGAAAAACATCAAAGCAGTACCTCCTTTAAACCCCAAACAGTTAGCCATCTCAATATCAGTGTATATCTCTTTTAATATTTGAACTAAAAAGAATTTATGCTTGTTAATGTCAATCATTAGTAGTGTTAATTCGATCTTATATTTTTGGTTTACTGCTTAATAGACAGTATTTCATTCAGCACTAATTTCGTGGAGTGATGGAGTACTGGAGGAGTCATTTACCTTAATATTAATTCCATTACTTCCTCCAATATTCTATATTAATGGACTGTTTAAAATTCATTTATTATTTATTCAATAGTTTATTCGCTCTCAGGTGTAAGGATTTTGATTGATACAGCGGTAAAAGTTTACGAACAGACTCTTTTTTCAACGGATTCAAATTATCGAAATAGTAATTTTTTTCGAGGTAAAGCAGGTCTAAAAATGCCCGCTCGGCAGAAGCAATATTGATGTGACTTTCTTGTCTGACGATACCTGTTGTATCCAAAAGTACACTTGCTTTGATTTTACGGTATGCATAAGCCCGGTTTTCCACAACTATATTTCTGCTCAGGTAACTAACAACCGTAATCCGCGAATCATACTGAAATATGACACCTGCTTTCTGTAACACGTATTCCAGCGAAATGTAGGAAGGCGTATAAATTGAGCAGGCAAGTCCTTCGGGACTGTAACCCGGTTTGGTGTAAATGCCTTTACGCGGATTCTGTAACTTGCCGGTGCGAACAGCATAGTTCAGTTTTTTATTAAGCGATGTAAAGTCCGACTCGCCAACGAGCATGGCAATATCTTTTAACCGGAATACCGTCCGGTTGTCTTTGAATATTGCCAATACAATATTGTTTTTTGTATTTTGTGAACTGAACATATCAGTTATTCGTATTTTTAGTTCACGAAATTAACATTTGTTTTCCTTATTTACAAATTTTGCCGTATAGTTTTGTGTGGTCGGGAGTTTGATTTGTGAATTTTTATCATACCTCATTTCAGGCGTCCACGCCTGAAATATTTGATTTTTCTTCTCACTAAGCCATCATTTTGTGCAGTACTGTATTACTTTGCCTTCAAGGTGGACGCTTGAAGCAGGGTTTATCTTATGAAACAGCCCTTACCAACCACCGTTTAATTGCCTGCCTTCGTCGAAACTGCTACGTGTCCACCTGCCAAAGCGAAGCGCCTGCCTGCTCCGCCATTTAGCGGATTCGGCAAGGCAGGGCGGACAGGGAGCTAAACGGATTATTTTGTTTTCTTTTTCAGTTGTCCGGGATACTTACCAATCTTCAATCTCATCATAAAGATCTTTCCATTCTGGATTGAACTTATCGATCAGTGCAACTTTCTTTTCTCTTCTCCATGATTTGATCTGGCGTTCGCGCGAAATGGCTTCTTCGATGAATGTAAAGCACTCGTAATATACCAGTTTGTCAATATTGTACCTTGCTGTATATGAGTTGGGATATACCTTGTTTTTGTGCTGATATATTCTTGTCTGCAAATTGGCAGTTGACCCAACGTATAATGCAGTGCTCCTTTTTGTTGTTGTGATATAGGCAAATCCGCCACGTTCCATTTTTGCTATTGTGTTTTATTGCTCAGGATTCCCTGCCCGTCCGGTCAGGCGGGCGTCGTCAGCTTGCACGCGAGCCAGCCTGGTTTCCTCGGAACTAAACGTAGTAGGAGTGCGAGGAAGTTATGAAACTGCCCTTACCAACCACCGTTTAATTGTGAGGCATCATCGGGAAGGTTCGTGTGTTGGCATGCCGCGACCCGCCTCTGCTGCGCTACGGACGGGCGGACAATCCTGAAGCTATGAAGCACGAAGTTTGGTATTTCCCATTGGTTGCCCAGGACACCCCCGTTTCAGGCGTCCACGCCTGAAATATTTGATTTTTCTTCTCACTAAGCCATCATTTTATGCAGTACTGTATTACTTTGCCTTCAAGCGTGGACGCTTGAAGCAGGGCTTCAAATATGTTTCTATTGCTCTATCAAAAGCCTTTTCCGGGTCTTCAGTTTCCTCTATCCGCTCATAACCTACCTTTGCCAACCAAATTTTGAATGGTTCTGCTTTAGGTGATGGTATCGACTGTATTAGTCTAAGGAGCTGTTCTGTGTCAACAACATCTGTTTTGTAATATTTTCCATCTGAGGATTGCATTTTCAGTTGACTACAAATTGTAGTCAACTCGCTACCTTCCTTTTTAATCCTGGTTTTTAGAACACTCCAATACTTTCTTGGATTTGGGCTGTCTGTTAGAATACCAACGATGTCAACTATTGAAAAAAACCATTTTTCTTGTTCTTCATCCCACAATACCCGAACCCTTTGGTCTTGAAATAATTTTATTGCATTTTCTTTAGTCATTTAAATCTGAATTTCTAATTCCAAAAATCATTTTATTATAAGATTTGTACATCAGTGTTCCCTGCCCGTCCCCGTCCGAATGGCATGGCCGGGCGGGCGGTCAGGCTGGCTCCATCGGCTCGCAATTGCCTTCCTTGTCTCCCCGGAACAAAATGTAGCAGTTTGGTTATTGTTTCAGTTGTCCAGGACTCTCGCGCTCTCCCGATAGCTATCGGGATCGCTCAGAGCTAAACGGAGTATTTTACATGAAATCACAATGATCAAAACCCAAATAACAAATAAATTCCAAAAAGTAAATTCCAAAAAACAAAAAGTCAGTTATCGTTTGTGATTTATTTTTTGAAGTTTTGATATTTATACCAAATAAACACCAAAACACACTATATAATTTGTTTCTTTTTCACCTGAATTTCTTCATGAAATATTTCCGTAGCTAAGGCTATGCAAAGATTTAATTCATCATTCAGATAAAAAACAATTCAAATTCTAAAAGCGCATTTTGATATTTAATTGGTATTATTTGATATTTAATTATTGGAATTTGGAATTTTCTCATTCATACCCCGTTTCAGGCGTCCACGCCTGAAATATTTAAATTTTTCTTCTCACTAAGCCATCATTTTGTGCAGTACTGTATTACTTTGCCTTCAAGCGTGGACGCTTGAAGCAGGGGGTTTGACTTCATGCCGTCGTTTTTGTGAATCGTTGTAAAGCGGAAGGTATTCCACCAACAATGGCCTGGGCCCAATTAAGCTCATATCGCCTTTCAACACATTAATCAACTGGGGTATTTCATCCAGGGAGGTTTTGCGCACCAGCCTGACAATGGGTGTTAAACGATCAGCATCAGGAAGAAAATCTCCTTTTGCATCCCTTTTGTCGTTCATGGTTTTGAACTTGATTACTTTGAAGATTTTTTCATTTTTCCCGGGGCGGGATTGTGTGAAGAAAGGTTTGCCCCCGTTGGCTACAAACAAAGCAAACGTTAGCAATATAAAGGCCGGGCTCAACACCAGCAATCCAAAGAAAGCGGCTGCCATGTCAATAAGGCGTTTAACCCGGAATATGCAATAGAAAATCTATTACGAGCTACAATTACTGCAAAATATACCACTCCGTTAGGTTTTGAAGCCTCACCATAGCGGTGCTATGCTTTCATTTCAAAACCTTATATTTTATTGTACTTGTAACTCTCA
>JAUVKF010000037.1 GCA_030596395.1 Chlorobiota bacterium
AAAGCCTTTCCAAAAATGCTGGCAGCAGCAAAATCAGCAAACCGTTTCTTACAGGAACTGATCTTTGAAAAAAAAATTGATGTGGTTATTTCCGATAACAGGTATGAATTGCATTCGGAACAAGCTTATACAGTTTTTATCACGCATCAGCTAAACATTAAAACACCGGGGATAACAAAGCCCGGGAGGCCTCTGATTAAAAAGATTATTAATGATTACATCAAAAAACACAATGAGTTATGGATACCTGACTTTGAGAACAGACCCAATCTGTCGGGAGATCTTTCACATATTGATAAGTTGCCCCTGAAAAACCATCATTTCATTGGTCCGTTAAGTCGCTTTTCTTTAATCAATAAACCAGGCCTTTCAAAAAAAATCGAGCTATTAATTCTATTATCCGGCCCCGAACCTCAACGGACACAATTAGAAGAAATGCTTATAAAACAGGCTTTAGCAACAAATTATCAAACAATTATTTTACAGGGGAAACCTGAATTAACAGAAGAAAAAACAATCTCCAACATTACAATAATTCCACACCTCGGGGATGAAAAGATGGCCAAACTGATCACATCAGCAGACAATATTATTTGCAGGCCGGGTTATTCAACCATTATGGACCTGGCTGTATTGGGGAAAAAGGCCATTTTTATTCCCACTCCGGGACAAACCGAGCAGGAGTACCTGGCTGCGCGATTCAAGAAAGAAAAGATATTCTATTCGGAAACTCAAAAATCATTCGACCTGCAGCGTGCAATTGAACAACAAGTTAACTATTCAGGCAGTATTAAGTATGCTTCTAATGAATTGCTAAACAAAAGAGTTGATTTACTAATGAATCGAACTTAAGACTCTTTCGCTTGCCACCCGCGGATCGCTTTGAGTTAAACGTGTGTTATTGCTTTACCTCAACTCTTTATATACCTTCTCCAACTGTAATATCAGAACAGCCTGCTCTTTTAACTCCTTGTTTTCTGGTCTTTCAATTGTTTCCAGTTCTGAAATCACCCTCCTGTCCAGTTCCAAATCCCAAATCAATACCATGGCGGCAAGGCGGAGGTATTCTTCCTGTTCTTTGAGTGTTAAAGCCGATAGTTGTTCTTCAACAAGGTATTCCCTGATCTTTTCCTGTTGTTTGGCCACCTCCGAAGGGCTTGGTGCAGGTTTACGGAAATCCGTTTTCAGCTTCATCAGGCTTTCGGAATAGTATTGTGGGACGATTCCGGTTATCATTAAATGCTCCGATTTGCAGAAAGAATAAATGATTTTATCATTCTCAAAACGCACATCTGCAAAAGGTGTTAGCCATTCATCAGTTTGTTGGGCCTGTATCAGCAATGGTACGAATAGAAATACTAAGACTATTTTTTTCATTTTTTGACTACTTAACAATAAACTTTGCACTGCCCCTCTTTCCATCTTCACTATTTGCCACTATAATATATATGCTACTTTTCCAATCTGATACATCAATTTCAATTTGTTCAGTGTATGGGCTTACAATTTTCTCAAACACTAGTTGGCCTGATGTATTATAACATTGCAGATTTAAGTTTTTATTCAGTGTCTTATTTCCCAGCAGTATATTTATTTTATCCGATGCCGGATTAGGCTGAACACTTAGCGATATGTTTTCCAGGTTTGCGTAATATTCCTCAGGAGTTGGTATTTCTACTATGCTTGTTATAATGCCGCATACACTTAAATCAATTGTATCGGAAACGATTGGTAAATCATCACATAAGTAATCGTAGGTAATGGTATCGGTAACAGGAGTTGCCGAACTAAGGTCATCGTTCAGTTTGTACAAAAACATGTCCCATTCCCCATCCTGTTCTATTTCCCCTGCAAATACAAATTGTGAACTGTCTGTTTTTATCATGGTATGAAAGGCAGGTGTTGTATTGGGATGGAATTGAGAACCATATACATTACCAGAACTGCTCACAATATATTCACCCATGGCAATATCATAAAAACTGAAACCGTAAATTGCTGCCGCCATAAATAGTGTGTCGTTGATTCTTTCAATGGCTGTTGGCGAATTATCTACTAGGCTGTCATTTAGCAGATGGCTGGGTATTCCAACATAATCGGTCTCAAAACCATCCACAGTAAAATTTAAAAAAGCGCCAATAAGCGAACTTCCCATAAAGTAACGGCCATAACCTTTGTAGATAGAATCATTTTCTTTCATAACTCCGAATCCATCACCAATTAATTCGAATGTATCGATATTCTGCCCGTAAGGCAACAACCACTCTTCGTTAAAATCTTCATCTATTTTAATAAACATGGGCCGCAATGTAAACACATCAGGGTTGTCATTCCTCCTGTAATAGCAGTAACCCGTCACAAAATATTCATTATCAATGGTATCCAAAAAAAAGGGAAGCAAAAAACCCAGGTCAGGGTCATCTTCTGTTTTTGCATATCTTTTCATCCATAATAGATTGCCGTTAGGATCAAAATTGAACAGGTAAACCAAATTATCCCAATCCAGATTGTTCAATCCCACCAGTGCCAGTGCATGGCCATCTTCATAAACTATAAGGTCCAATACTGTCCCTCCCCAAAAGTGCTCCTGATTTTTAAATGTATAGCACCACTCCACATCACTACAGGCATCAAGACTTACAACAACAGGGTCATCACCGGCATACCCTGCAAGTACCTTGCGACCTGTGGATAATATACCGTTTGCATAAAATTGGATTCTTGAATTACCTAATACATATACTTTATCCCAAAGCAATTCCCCATTAGTGCTTGTTTTTGCAATCAACCCATCAGCATTATAAAACTGGCCTGAGATCAGATATCCTTTGTCGTAAGATTCACTTATGCAAACACTGTTTTCCCTTTCACCTTGACGGCCAAAACTTGAATACCACCGCTGCTGTGAAAAAGACAGCAACGGCAGCAAACATATAATTATTGATAGTTTAATATGTGTGTTCATACATTAATACTTTGTGAACTTTTCAGACTGGATGATGCTTCCATTTGATTTCAAAGATACGATGTATGTTCCTGCATCCCAATTTTGGAGGTCAATAATATTAATACCTTTATTACCCTGCGCTTCAAATCTTATAATGGTTTGTCCTTTAATATTTCGGATGATAAAAACAGGGTTTGAAAACAAAACATTAAGTTTATACTCCACGGCAAGGTAATTATTGGCCGGGTTGGGGTAAAGCGTAAACCAGCTTTCGTTTTTTTGATCCTGATACAAGAACTCATGTTAAAACAAATAACCCGGAACACTTTAGCAGCACCCCGGGTTTAAAGAACAAATCAAGCTAAATACTTATCTTTTAATGAATTGCTTTTTCATCAGTAATTCATTTTCACTCTGAATTTTAATGATGTACAATCCATTTGTTAAATTCGAGAGATTGAATTGGTACAATTGCTTTCCACTATCTTCAAGACCAACTTTTTCAATCATTGTCTGACCCAACAGATTTACAATAGTAATTTTACTGACCCTCTCACTATGACTATTCAATTCAACATTCAATACATTTTCTGCCGGGTTAGGATAAATCGAAAGTTCAATATCATCAGCCGATTCGATGATGCCTGTACAATCATCAATAAATATTTCAATTTCCTCTGATGCACCGGTACATTCATTTGCTGTTTCTTCTTCAACGATAATCGTTCCGGTTCCAGCATCTCCCCAGGCAACTGTAATAACGTTGGTACCCTGACCTTCAGTAATTACACCCCCGGTTACTTCCCATGTGAATGTACTTGTTTCATTTTGATCAGTGGAATATATTTCAGAAGTATTGTCGCATACTTCATCAGGGCCATTGATTAGCGGCATTGGTATTGCATCGACCTCAACTTCCAGTTCACCGGAAGGATTACCATCCCCACAAACATTAATACCATAAACCGAAATAAAGGCTGTTCCTGAAAATTCCGAATCCCATTCAACGGTGGCTTCCAAATCATTTGCTGTGATAACTCCTGCTTCTTCAGGAGAAAGTAACCATTCATAGCTGTCAGCATCATCTGAGCCTGTAGTTTCATAATCTGAAGATACATTGTTACAAACAGTTTCAGGCCCGGTTGGTGTACCAGGTTCCAGCGGTGGAAACAGAATAGTAACCTGTATTTGTTCCATCATAATCTGTGAACAATTATCATTTGACGCAAAACAGGTATAATACCCCTCGTCTGTTACCAAACCAAAACTAATTTCCGAACCGGTTCCTGCAACAATATTTCCGGTAGCTACGCCATCCAGATACAATTCGTAGTCAACATCAGTTTCTGATCCATCGAGTGTTATTTCAACACCATCATCATTTAGGCAATAGCTGCCTCCACCTTCGAGTGTAAACTCTTGTGGACTTTGCGACAAGGTTCCTTCGAGGTAATCTGACCAATCACCATCACCACACATATTGGTAGCCCTTACCCTGATTGTAAAATCACCGGTCCAGTCATCAGCGGTTAATAAAGATGCTGAAATTCCATCCCCTTCCAGTGTACCTGCATCAGCAGGTGAAAGTTCCCACTCATAATCTTCGGCATAAAGTACTTCGTCAATTGAATAAACATAATTGTTATTGGTACACACACTTGTTTCACCAGTTGGTGCATCAGCCTGTCCAGGTGTTTCTAAAACAGTAATATATGCATACTTTATCTCATTTTCTGTTCCTACTCCATCAGAGACCTCAAGCTCAACATCGTAAACCCCTGGCGTATTGTAAGTAACCGTTGGGTTTTGATCAGTTGATGTGGATGGGGTACCACCTTCAAATGTCCACGACCATGAAGTAGCACCAGTTGACAAATCTGTAAAATTGACTGAAGATCCTGAACAAATTGTTGTTTGGTCAGCTTCAAAATCAGCACCCAAAGGCGCTTCCTGTGTTAAAATAGTTCCACTTGAACCACTAACATATCCTGTTTTATTAGCTGTAAAAGCAAACTGGTATAAGGTTGAACCTCCACCACCATTGGTACTCGACCAGGATGTTCCTCCATCTGTTGATTTATAAATAATCTTATCTGTTCCACCTACATACACGCTGTCGGTGTTGAAACAATAAACTGCATAAAAAGAGGGATAACTACCGGCAATTTGATTTACAGTCCAGCTTGTTCCGCCATTTGTTGTGACCAGTACCTTTCCATCCATTCCACCTACAACCCCAAAGCTTGAATTGTAAAAATGAACCCCGAGAAATGGGTCATTATCCGGATCACTGCCATCATAATTCAGCGACCAGGTAGATCCTCCATCGGTAGATTCAATGATATCCTCTTCTGAGCCTACCGCAAACAGGGTATTTGCATCAGCGTAAGCCAAATCAATGATTCCGATACTAACACCAGTAGCAGCTGTCCACGAATCTCCGCCATCATTTGTTACCCAAACTTGAGATCCACCGGCATTTAGCTTTGCTGAAATAACACCGTTATCAGCATCCCAAAATTCAATATCAGTATAGTAATAAATTCCAATGCCCACTGACATATCCGACCATGTATCACCCCCATCATCAGTATACTTGATATCATCATCCCAACCTGCTGCATAACCATAGTCAAGCGAGGTGAAAAAAATGGTTTCGATACCAAAAAGACTTCCATCAGTACCTCCTAATATTGTACTAAAATTCGCTCCGCCATCTTCAGTTTTAATAATTACTCCGTCTCCATTGTAAGTGGTATGCATGCCTGCAAAAAATCCTCTATCGTTCTGTCCTGCAGGAAAACTATTGTCAAATAATAACCATGGACTATCATATCCTGAATCAAGTTCCACCCACTGTGCGTTTACTGAACCGCCTACGAATAAAAGAATGGCAATTGAACTAATAATAATTTTTTTCATTACTCCTATATTTTTATTTAGTATTATTTTTTGGAATATCTTTTTTTAAAGAATTATAAATTTTCCTTAAAGCACTGTTTTCATTTTTTTTCATATCAATGATCTGATCAAGCTTCTCATCGATTGAAAACTTCTTTTTTTTATTTTTTTCTGTTTTAGCCATCAGTTTTTAAATAGTATTGCCTGAATGCATACAAATGAACTTCTTATTTATAAAAGTGCAAAGAAAGGAGAGCCTACTTTATGCCTACTTGGTGATTACAAAAAATGTACAATAGTATTTATCGCACTGGTAATTAATCGCTTAGTAAATCTGGGTTGTTTATTAGAATTGAGCAAGAACCGAAACCAGGTTTTCGTTTTTATCCAATTCCAATTTTTTTCTGAGGCGGTAACGAGCTACTTTAATACTATTTAATGATTGGTATGTGAGCGCAGCGATTTCCTTTGAGGTCATATTCAGCTTAAAAAAAGCACACAAACGGATTTCATTGGGGCTCAGATCAGGAAATTGTTTACTAAGTTTGGAATAAAAATCAGTATGTACCTGCTGGAACCTGACTTCAAACTCTTCCCATGAAATTGTATCGGTGTTCGATTGAAGTTCGGATATAAGTTCTGCCATAACCTTTTTATTTTCGGGTTTGGCATCCAATCTTGCCTTCTTCAGTTTTTCAATTATGGTCAGTATAAACTCATTCTTTTTCAATAGGTACATCACATAAGTTGTCAACTCTTTGTTGGTATGATCCAGTTTTTCAACCAGCATTCCACGTTCAAGTTCTACTTCCTTCTTTTTATTTTTTTCCAACTTGAGCAATAGTGCAACAATAACCAAAATCAAAAACAATCCTATCGTAGTTCCGATGTACATAAAGGTTAATCGTTTTCTTCGTTGTTCAGCTTCGATTCTACTCATATCGGCCTCCCTTATCTTCGCATCAAACTGATATTGCAATTCAAGCCGGGCAAGTTTTTTTATATTTTCTTCATTAAATAAGCTATCGGAATAAACTTTATACAAAGTGTAATATTCTAATGCCTTCTCATAATTCCCTGTGGTCTTGTAAAGTTTACTGAGGTGTTCACCTGCAAGGGATATGAGGCTTGCCTGGCCTCCTTCTTTTGCAAGCAATAATCCTGATTGAAGATAGTCTTCTGCCTCTTCGTAATTATCGAGTAACAAATACACAATTCCGATATTAATATTTGTTTCGGCCAGGAACATAGATTTAGATCCGGGGGCATTTGCTCCGGATGATTGTTGAAGTTGTCTGCTTTCAAAAAGGTTTTTTAAGGCATCCTGATACCGATGTTGTATTTTATCCAGTAAACCCAGTTTGAACAAAGCATGAGCCTGACCACCAATCAAATTAATACTTTTGAATATTTCATATCCATTTTGATAATATTGTCTTGCAATATTATATTCGTTAAGTTGAATATAAATAGAGCCAATGTTAGTTGTTGCACCAGCAATATTCATTGTATCATGTATTTTTTCAAATAACGGTAAGGCCCTGGTATAATACTCAAGCGCTTTTTGGTGATCGCTTAAGTTGATATAAACAACGCCCAGGTTATTGTAAAGATTTGGTAAATACGTTGAGTCACCGGTTTCTTCTGATAAACTTAACCCTCTCAGGTAATAATCCATGGCTTCAGGGAAATTACCTTTCTCTACAAAACGGTTGCCGAGGCTCATGTATACACGAATCAACCTGTGATAATCACCGGTCTGCTGTAAAAGCGGAATTGCAATATCATATTCTTTTCCAGCTTTGTTTAAACTGTCCTGCAAAAAAGCAATGTCACCAAGATGGGCGTGAAGTAATCCTTTTATTGGGTCATCCTCACTCTTCTCAACAAGCAATAATGCCTGTCTTGCAGTTTTCTTCGATTTTTCCAGGTCGAATCCTTTATATTCAAGACTCAGGTCAAAATATAATTGTGCTTTCTTATTAAGATCATGCTCATTTTCAATAGCCACTTTCATGCTGTCGATTCTGTCATTTGCAAGCGCAGATAGATATGACAGAAGCAAAAGAATGAAAAGGATAGAATGATATGAAAGTTTTTTCAAATCCATTGATAGTTGCAGACAATAATAACCTGTAGTTAAATCAAAGGTAATAAAACCGCTCAAATTGCCTCTATTTAATCTTTACTTTTAACGCGCAAAGAAAAGGCATATGCTCATCCAAAAAGAAATGAAACTTGCAGATGTGATCCATCACGATCATAAACTTGTACCGGTTATTAATCGTTTTAATATTCATCTTGGATTTGGCGATAAAAGTATTGAGGACCTTTGTGTGGAAAAAGAAATTAATCTTGAGTTTTTTCTTACTATTTTAAATGCCTATCACGATCATAAATATTTCCCTAAAAAGCATTTACAAAGTTTTCCGGCAAGTGTGCTTGTAAATTATTTAAATAAATCTCACCGATACTACCTTGATTACAAGCTTCCTGAATTGGAAGATTTTATAATGAAACTTGCAGAGAAAACTGAACTCGACAAAGCGACCTTTACTTTACTAAAGAATTTCTTTTCAGAATACAAAAGTGAACTGATCCAGCATATTAACCGCGAAGAAGAAAGGGTGTATCCTTATGTTTTGCAGCTTGAATCGGCCATTGAAAAAGGAAATATCTCCCCGGAACTGATCAGGCAAATGGATGAGTATCCGATAGGTGATTATGAAACTGAACATGATAATATTGAGGAAAAACTTTTTGATCTGAAAAACATAATCATTAAATATCTGCCTGAATTAAAAAACGATGATCTGCTGTTTCTAATTCTGAAAGAATTGTTCGAACTTGAAAACGACCTGAACGATCATTCAAGAATTGAAAACATGATTCTTGTGCCCAAGGTTGAGGCCATGGAATTCAGTATTAAAACGAGAAATCAATAAGATGCCGCAACGCCTGATAGTGATATTGGTTGAAGGTTCGTACATTATCCAATCCGGGATTGAACTTTTGATACAGGAAATACCAGACCTGGTACTGACTGAAGTATATGATGGCACTGAGAAAAAGCTTGTGGATAAAATACAGCAAAAAAAACCGGATGTTGTAATTATCAATCCCAATATTTTAAACGAAACCGTGAGATCAGTTGCTAATCAACTTAATAAAAATGGAGTTTTCCTGGTTGGATTGGTTGACAACAACACGCCTGATAATCTTTGTAGCCTTTTCAAATTATGCATGAATATTAATGATGGTAAATATGAATTGCTTGAAATTTTGAAAAATATTGCCGGTAACAAAACTTCTGGAAATGCCAAAAAGACAACAATATCTGAACTAACCAACCGTGAACTAACCATATTAAAACAAGTGGTTTTTGGGCTTACTAACCAGGAAATAGCGGATAAATTGTTTTTGAGCATCCATACAATAACAACCCACCGTAAAAACATAACACGCAAATTGGGGATCAAAACTGTATCAGGATTAACGGTTTATGCTTTGATAAATAAAATAGTTGAACTGGGTGAAATTGAACAGAAATAATTGACTTTTTCTGGATTAATTTTCACTAACTTTTTGCGTTTAATAGTCTTTCTCTCAATAATAAATTACTACCTTTACCATTCGATTAATCAAGTAACAAAAATGCCGGGATTGCAATGTATACTCTTAATATTCGCACAGAAATTGTGTGTGTGTGTGTGTAAAACACAACATACATGGCACTTACACATATTTACCCGTAGCGGGAATTAGTAACTTTAAATACTGTTCCGAGCTTTACATCTTTTTTGCATTTTCTTATATAAATCTTCTTTATGTAGAATTCATTTGGCAGATAAACAGGCTAATAGCATTTGGGCGCACCTCTCAGGCCCGGATGGTGCGTCCATTGCAAAAAAGCAACAACAAACCGATAGGCCGGGATATCACACAATAATCTAAAATCAATAATTAAAAAACTACCAAAACACGAATAATTACTAAAACACACACAAATGAAAAATAAATTAAAGTTAACCGGCGTTATCATGATCGTAGTTTTATTTGCCGTAACGAGTTGTAATAAAAACAACCAGGGAGAACCGGCAAGTACATTCGACAACGAAACCTACGCCAAAATGATTATCCAACGAATTGATGGGTTCAGGGAACAAATGAACAGCACCTATAAATCAGGCGAATTAATGCCGCTTGATACAGCCATTTGGAACCTCGAAGCCTTAATTACTTATGATGAGGCCTATCCCGATTCTGTTTCACGGGATTTCATAATTAAGACAGCAAGTTTCACTCTCCCTGTTGACCAGAACAACATGGTACAGGACGATGATGTACAGGCGCTGTATTATGACATGTTAGATACCGTAGATTACCAGTTGGCACAATTCACCGAAACGGTAAAATTCCTTGCTTTTTCGGATGTTGAACTGGTAGAAGTAGTAAGTGGTACAGCTTATATTGAGGCCACCAACGGCTACGGTTTTAACTTACTATTGGGCACTTACGATCCTTTTGACGAAGATGATGACTGGTACTGGGGAACATTGTCAGAAGAATACGGCCAGCCACCCCTCGGAAAATGTGATGGTACCGAAGTGGGTGTTTCCGATGGTTCAAACGAAATCCAGTACCGATTAAACAACCCTATTCCGCAATCTCCTTATTCCAGTTTTACTGATTTGGAAACCTTTGTTATTAATGGTGATGATTTTCTTGACAATGAAGATAACCCCAGGCTTTTTTGGGGCTGGGATTATCCCAATGACGAATGCCTGACCAATGATCTTTTAACGTATTATCTCATCCAGTCAGACGACATAATACATACAACTGTGGCAAACGGGGGTCTGAGGCCGGAGGGTAAATTATTTGTAAGTGTTTACATTGATGATGACCTTGCATTTAAGTATGGGCAAAGCTGGCATTATCACAGATATAATGTCACTTATGGTATTCCGGCCCCCGATTTACCCAATTAATTAAACAATAAAAGCAGGACTTTTTTCAAAATTAGTCCTGTTTTTTATAATTTTATATACCCATGAAAATTCAATGTACAATTATTCTCTTTGTATCGGTTTTCATTTCAATTTCCTTAAAAGGGCAGTCCCCAACTTTCGAGTTCCTGCTTTCCGGCCCAAGGAACGAAAGAGTAAGTGATATACATGAATCGGATAACGGTGAAATTTACTTTGCCGGTTTTATTTCTAAGTATCCGAATTACAGGATACATAGGAGTGGCCTGATTGGCAAGATTGATGAATATGGTCAATTTATTGACAGTATCGTTGTCAGGTATCCCGGAATGAGTTTTGGTTTCACCACCATACTACCAGTTGAAGATAGTATTTTTATATTGGACGGCATGAAAACCGATACCATGGGGCAAATGCAAAACATCAGCATCGTATTAACTAAAATAAGCAGCAATTTGAATATTGTTGAAACGAATGAATATGTATTCCCTATATCATATCAGGCAGTTCATCAATTTGCACGCAAAGGCTTAAATAACAATTTATTTGTTTGCGGATCAATCTATTTACCACCATTTAGAATGTTTATTTACAAATTTGATAAAAACCTGGACAGTATTAAAGGAAGGTTCTATTTAAACAATTCTATCGATTGCGCTGAGATAAAGGAATTTAATGACGGTTCTTTATGGATTTTAACAGATGTTCAGGAATCTTATATAATGTTGGATTCTGCCTGGTATATTATTTCAGAAACTGACATTCCCGAATACATTAACGGTAATTATGGCTTAAAATGGGATACAGATACCTCTTTTTACCTCGCGGGTGACTGGCACCCGATTCCGCCAATTGAAGATAACAACGATATTGGGATTATCAGGCAATTCCATCCTATTGATACTACCGGCCATCTTTTCCAATCGTGGGGCACCGAAGACACTCTCGATTTTCCGGGTTTGTGGGGGGCGTTGGATTTTAAAAACAAAGATTCAATTTTCATAGGCGGAACAACCAATATGTATGCTACCTATTACGGTACCTGGCCCTCGTGGTATTTTGTTATCCAAACCGACAGCATGCTCAATGTAAGATGGGAGCGGTTTTATGGCGGCGATGCCTATTACCTGATGCAAAAAATTATTGCAACAAACGATGGCGGCTGCCTTATTGCAGGCACGCGTTACGATTATCTGAATGCAACCGAAGAAGAACTCGATATCCACATATTAAAACTAAATAATGAAGGTTTGTTTGTTGGCAACCAAAATGATATTAATATTGAAATACGGGAGGCTATCGTTTTCCCCAATCCTGGTACAAATAACATTAAAGTAAGGATTGCTGCGCAATACCCTGTAAGTACGTTTGAGCTATTTGATATAAATGGCAAACAGGTATTAACGGAACAAATAACCGGAAAATGGGGCGACATAAACACATCGTTTTTAAAGGCAGGTACCTATATTTACCGAATCCATAATACTGACGGGTTGTTTGAAACGGGTAAGTGGGTGAAGCGGTAGGTGAATATTAAATATGGAATATCGAATATCGAATGCTGAATAACGAATATTGATTTTAGCGATACATTTGACCGGTATGATTATTTCAATGAATATCTTCATCATTATTATGTAACATATGGTATTCCCGCACCAGATTACCCCAACTGATAATAATTAAATCAGGACATGTATCTTACATGTCCTGATTTAACTTGATATTTAATAAAATGAAAATTCCTTTCACTATCTTATTTTTTATATTATCTTTTTTTTCATTGGCTCAAACACCAACCTTTGAGTATTTATTATCAAGTCCTAAAAACGAACTGCTAATCGATCTCTATGAATCTGATAATGGCGATATCTTTTTCTCAGGTTATATTTCCGACCACAGGGATTACAGCATTCAACGTAATGGTTTGTTAGGTAAAATTGATAAGTACGGACAATTTATTGACACCGTTGTTACAAGTTACCCGGAAAAATGTTTTGCATATACAACCATGCTCCCAATTAATGACAGCACTATATTATTAGATGGAATCAAAACCGATACTTCGGGCCAGTTTGAAAATGCGAGTATTGTCTTGTCAAAGATGAATAATGATTTCGGGTTGATTGAAAAGAAAGAATATGTCTTGCCTTCCGATTACAAGGTTCATTATCATCTTGCCTACACAGGTAATAATAACACTTTTCTGGTTGCTGGTTCATTTCAATATGCTACAAATCCTACAAAAACATTCGTTTACCGGTTTGATGAAAACCTGGACAGTATAAGAGCAAAGTTTTTTTTTGATAATAATATATTTTACAGCGAATTAAATGAATTGTCTGATAGTAGGCTATGGATCCTTACAGCATTTAATTCAAAATATGTAATTATTGATTCATCCTGGTCAGAAGTATCTGAATTCGATATGCCAGTTTATTTGAACTCTGAGTATGGGCTGAAGTGGGATACGGATACATCCTTTTATCTGGCAGGTGATTATGTATCCCTTCCACCGAATGAAAGCAACGACGATATTGCTGTTATAAGGCAATTTGATCCTGTTGATACCACCGGCTATTTGTTCAAACAATGGGGCACACAAGATACTATTGATCACCCTGCTATATGGGGAGCACTTGATTTTAAGAATAAAGATTCAATTTATATTGGCGGGACAACGAATATAGGCCCGACGTATTACGGGTACTGGCCATCGTGGTATTTTATAATCCAAACCGATAGCATGCTCAATGTAAGGTGGGAACGGTTTTATGGCGGCGATGCCTATTACCTGATGCAGAAAATTATTGCCACCAATGATGGTGGCTGCCTTATTGCAGGCACACGATACGATTATCTGAATGCCACCGAAGAAGAACTGGATATTCATATTTTAAAATTAAATAATGAAGGTTTGTTCGTTGGTAACCAAAACGATATTAAAATTGAAATAAGAGAGGCCATTGTTTTTCCCAATCCTGGTACCAATAATCTTAAAGTGCGCATTGCCGCACAATACCCAGTAAGTACGTTTGAGCTATTTGATTTAAATGGCAAACAGGTATTAACGGAACAAATAACCGGTAAATGGGGCGACATTAACACTTCGTTTTTAAAGGCAGGAACCTATATTTACCGCATCCATAATGTTGAGGGTTTGTTTGAAACGGGTAAGTGGGTGAAGCAGTAGGTGAATATTAAATAAGGAATATCGAATATGGAATAACGAATATTGATTTTAGCGATACATTTGACCAGTATGATTATTTCAATGAATATCTTCACCATTATTATGTAACGTATGGAGTACCAGCCCCGAATATGCCCAATTGATAATGCAATAAAAAGCAGGGTAAATAAAAAACGCCCTGCTGTTTATAAAATCTTTTAACAAATGAGAAGTATTTATACAATCGTAATAATCTTAGCAATTCCTTTCTATTTATCTGCACAAACTACAACATTTGAATATCTTTTATCCAGCCCAAAAAATGAAAGGGTAATCGACATTTATGAATCGGATAATGGTGAAATATATTTTTCCGGTTTTATTTCTGATCACTGGGATTACCGTATTCAAAGAAATGCTTTGCTTGGTAAAATTGATGAGTACGGGCAATTTATTGACAGCATTGTTGTGAGTTATCCTGAAATGTGCTTTGCTTTCACCTCAATAATCCCCACTGAAGATAGTATGTTTATATTGGACGGTACTAAAAACGATACATCAGGCCAATTTCAAAATGCTGGTATTGTATTAACTAAGTTTAAAAGCGATTTGAGTTTCGTTGAAAAGAAAGAATATACCTTCCCACCTGATTATAAAGTTCAGCTTCATTTTGCTTATAAAAGCCAATCCAACAGGTTTTTAGTGGCAGGAGCCTTTAATTTGACTCCCGATCCTACAAAAACCTTCGTTTACCAGTTTAACGAAAACCTTGACAGCTTGAGGGCCAAATTTTTTTTGGATAACAATCTTTTCTTCGGTGGATTAAAGGAGTTAAGCAATAGTAAATTATGGATTTTACCAGCCATTAAATTTAATTATGTAATTATTGATTCTACATGGTCAGAAGTTACTGAATACGATATGCCGGTTTTTATTAATTCTGCATACGGATTTGAATGGGACACCGATACCTCATTTTACCTCGTGGGGGAGTATTTTCCTGTTCCACCGGCTGAAGACAATAAAGATATTGGGATCATCAGGCAATTTCATCCGACCGATACAAGCGGTTTCCTTTTCAAATCGTGGGGAAAAATTGACACCGTTGATCATCCGGCAGTATGGGGGGCTTTGGATTTTAAAACAAAAGATTCAGTATACATCGGAGGTGCCACCAACCTGGGACCAAACTATTACGGAACCTGGCCTTCGTGGTATTTTGTAATCCAAACCGACAGCATGCTCAATGTAAGGTGGGAGCGGTTTTATGGCGGCGATGCTTATTATTTAATGCAAAAAATTATTACAACAAACGATGGCGGCTGCCTTATTGCAGGCACGCGTTACGATTATCAAAACACTACTGAAGAAGAACTCGACATCCACATATTAAAACTAAATAATGAAGGTTTGTTTGTTGGCAACCAAAATGATATTAATATTGAGATAAGGGAGGCCATCATATTTCCTAACCCAGGCACCAATAATCTTAAAGTGCGCATTGCCGCACAATATCCTTTAAGTACATTTGAGCTATATGATATAAATGGCAAACAGGTATTAACGGAACAAATAACCGGAAAATGGGGCGACATTAACACTTCGTTTTTAAAGGCAGGAACCTATGTTTATCGCATCCATAATGTTGAGGGTTTGTTTGAAACGGGTAAGTGGGTGAAGCAGTAAAATCAACATTAAATTTACATTGCTTAATTAAACAATTCCGTTTACTTTTGCCGCGTTTAAAACGATTCTAAATAATTCAGACGATGGAAACAATCGGCATATTTTATGGTTCAACATACGGCATGACGGAGAAAGTAACCGAAAAGATCAAAAAAGCTTTTGGCAGGGCCAAAGTAGATGTTTATAATTTGAATACTGCCTCTCCCGAGGATATGACAAAATATAAAAACCTCATTTTCGGAACCTCAGCCTGGGGTATCGGTGAAATGCAGGACGATTGGGAATATTTTATTGATAAGCTTGCTGAGATTGATTTTTCAGAACGAAAACTGGCATTATTTGGCCTGGGTGATCAGAAAGAATACCCCGAGAGTTTTGTTGACGGAATGGGAACTCTATATTGCCGCCTTCCGGATAAGTCGTGTGTTATAGGACAAACTGCGATTGATGGCTACGATTTTTATTTCTCACTTGCTAATAAAGACGGCAAATTCATTGGTCTGGTGCTGGATGAACATCACCAAAAAAACCTCACTGACGAGAGGATTAAAAAATGGGTCGCTCAGCTTAAAAATGAATTTATCTAAATAAGCTTTTCAGAACTTTTATCATAATCTATTTAATAAAACTTATAAATTTGTTGGTGGAGTGTGTTTGGGCAACTTTCAAACCCAACAGTTGGTGTTATTTGCTTTTTTCTGGCTTGTTATTGCTGACCTGATTACACTTCACTAAAAATTCATTTATGGTTTTGATCCTTTCATCATTGAAACACCTTTTACTAAAACAGACATTTCAACCGGCAAATCAAATACTGATAACAGATCAAAGTTTGATAAGTTTAAAGATCAATCCAATATTGATTTTTTTTATTACCTATGTAGTCATTTTTCCATCGTAATATTGTAGCTATTGAAGGTGGTGAAATACAAGATATTTATAAGTATATGGCAAGAACGGGAAAACTTAAGCCCGGACAAACTATAACTGTTGATATTGAAAGAGATGGAAAAAGTGAAGAATTACTTATTCGACTTGAAGAATTAGTTGACAGTAGGTAGTCAACAGCCGGCAATCGGCAGTAGCATCACAGGTAACCATTAACAAGTATATTATTAAAATTAGAATCAGAAAATTATGAGAAAATCACTAGTGTACATCTTACTATTTGCCTTTGTAGGCTTTGCTTTTAAAAGTGACAAACCTGCTTATGTATTGTATGACCAACAAGGAAAAATGGTAAAATATGAAAAAATGATTAAGGATTTACAGGAAGCAGATATTGTATTTTTTGGTGAATTGCATACTGATCCAATTGCACATTGGATGCAATATGAAATTACTGTTGACTTGTTTAAAGCAAAAAAACAAGACTTAATTATTGGCTCTGAAATGTTCGAGGCCGATAATCAATTGCTTCTGGATGAGTATTTAGCCGGAACTTATGCAGCTAAAAAATTTGAAGCAGAAGCAAAACTATGGGGTAACTACAAAACCGATTACAAACCGGTATTAGATTTTGCAAAAGATAGTGGGTTGCGATATATTGCCACAAATATTCCCCGCAGGTATGCTTCAGTAGTGCATAAAAAAGGTTTTGAAGGTTTAAACGAACTTAGTGATGAAGCAAAAGCTTTAATCGGACCCGACTTAGAAAAACTATACGATAAAGATGTTGCATGCTATGCTGACATGATGAATATGGCTGGAATGGGTGCCCATGTTAACGAAAATTTTCCTAAAGCACAGGCTGCAAAAGATGCAACTATGGCTCATTTTATTCTTGAAAATTGGTCTGAAGGTAAGTTGTTTTTCCATTTTAATGGTGCATACCATTCTGACAATTTTGAAGGTATTGTTTGGTGGATCAATAAACTTAAACCAGGACTAAATATTAAGACAATTAGCACGGTTTATCAAAAAGACATTCAAAAGCTTTGCGAAGATAACATTGACAGGGCAAATTATATTATTGCAATACCTGAAACAATGACACAAACTAAGAGGTAGATAACTTTACGTTAAAGAAGATATAATAAAATACGTTACAGGAACTTTTATCAATCCTTCCGGAACATTGGTTGCATTCGATTCAACCATGACATTTCAAAATATTACCCTTGATGATGTTCTTTACCTGGATTATACTTTTGCTCAGGATGCAATTGGTTATGAATGGAAAATACTCTATGGTGATATCAATGGAGGTGATTTTTATTACAAAACCAAATCAAATTATAACTACTTCATCAAGAGTATGAAAGGCATTTATTACAAGTTCCATTTTACCGGATTTTACCATCAAGAAACCGGTGAAAAAGGATATCCTTCTTTTGAATATCTGCGCTCATAATTTTTTACTTTTGCGCCACTATGCTGAATTACATTGTTTGGAACGTAAGTCCCAATATTTTTACTATCCCTGAAGATGTTTGGCTGATAGGCGGTTTTTCCGTCAGGTGGTATGGTTTACTTTTTGCCTTGTCGTTTGCCGTTGGTTATGTGATGATGCAACGGATGTTTAAAAACGAAGGTATACCTATTAAGGTATTGGATGAGTTAACCACCTATATGATCATTTTTACCATACTGGGTGCGCGGATTGGCCACTGCCTGTTTTACGAGCCCGATTATTATCTGTCCAATCCACTGGATATTTTAAAAATATGGGAAGGAGGATTAGCCAGTCATGGAGCCGGCATCGGTATCATGGTTGGCTTGTACTTTTTTTCCAGGAAAAACAAAAAACCGTTTTTGTGGACAATGGACCGAATCGTGATTGTTGTTGCTCTTTCAGGGTTTTTCATCAGGACAGGCAACCTGATGAATTCTGAAATTTTCGGTGATGTAACAACATTACCATGGGGATTTATTTTCAAACGATATTACATTCAATCCTATACAATTGATCCACGGCATCCTACCCAAATTTATGAGGCAATCGTTTACCTGTTCACTTTTATCTTTTTATTTAAAATGTATTGGAGCCACAAAGGTAAAACCAAACCCGGAATGCTGTTTGGATGGTTCCTTGTTTTGGTTTTTGGGGTCAGGTTCTTTATTGAATTTATTAAAGTTCCACAGGTCGGTTTTGAAGAAAATATGATGCTCAATATGGGCCAGTGGTTAAGTATTCCTTTTGTAATACTGGGAGTTATCCTTATTTTTCGGGCATCAAAACAAAAGCCCACTGTAGTAACAACGGACTCCTGATTCTTTTTACCATACTCGGGCGCGAATTTTTCGCGTCCGTATGCATTACCTAATAGACGCTTCCATCCCGAAATCTTTCGGGATCCGAACGCCGGAAGGCCTTACCGCATATTAAATATGCCCAGGTTTTCAATCAGATCTTGTTCAAATTCATCTGAAAGTTCAAATTGTTGATGATGATCGGCAAGTTGCGCTATCCGCTGAAGCACAGCCATCGACTCCTGAATTTGATCATTATAATATTGAGCATGTTTTTCGTCAAGTGAAGCAAAATAATTAAGGTCATCTATATAGCGTTTCGCAATTGATCTTAACACATCTTCGCCTTTATCATCGGCGCCGGCCTTAAAATAATTGTCGGCCCAGGGAATCATAAAAAAATCAAATGGGAATTTATTCTCAGGAAAGAAATACAAACCCCTGTCAAGCACTTCAACAACCGAATCATACTTTTGTTGGTTTGCCAAAGCCTGTGCCAGTCTGATGTAGTTTTGTTTCATAATTCCCACAGTGCGGTCACTTTCGCGGTCAACTACCACATCATCTTCATTCAACCTTCCCCAACGTACATCGTCTGCCATTAACACTTCATATGTTCTATCAGCATTAACGCCTCCAACTCTCTTAATGTATTCAGGCGCAGGTGTAGGTTTAAACCGATAAACAATTCCTTCCAGATGACAGTATTTATCGATATTAAAAACCGATTTTATACTATTTGGATTGGCAAAATAAATCGGCCGTTTCCAATTATTAGTTGCAATAATATCCAGTAACATCAAATCATTCCGGTACAAAGCATTTTGCTTGATATTCCAAACAATGCTGTCTACAATTTTATCCGCATTTTCCTGACGGACAGTTCCGGTAGCAAGGACGACATCTTTATTGATCGGCAATCGGAGTTTTTTTGTCGGAACATAGTTAAGCCACGTACCATCCTGCAGCGGAACCTGCGAACGTTTATCCGTGCTCTTCACAAAGTCAATGACCTCTTTTAAGTTAACACGCTGATCGTATCGCTCAAAAATTGGAACATAGTTTTGCTCCCCCTTTGCATAAAACTTTCGATCAATTGACAAAGGAAGCGGATCCGACTCATAGGCTTTCATGAACATCTGGTTAACATACCAGTCGCCCGAAGAGAGCATATAATTAACAACCCTGACATCTGTACGGATGCCTTCAACTTCCTGCACATACCATAACGGGAAAGTGTCATTGTCACCATTGGTAAACAATATAGCATTGGGTTCACACGATTCCAGGTACATTCGGGCAAAATCACGGGTAGCATATTTTCCTGACCGGTTATGCGAGTCCCATCCTTGAACCGCCATAACGGTTGGTACAAGTAAAAAACTAACCACTGTAACAAGTCCTGCAACCATAGTTTTATTCGACACATATTTCTGCAAAGCATCATACAATGCCAGTACACCAAACCCTATCCATATGGCAAATGCATAAAATGAACCAGCGTACGCATAATCCCTTTCCCTGGGTTGCAAGGGTGTTTGATTCAAATAAATAATAATGGCAAGTCCGGTCATAATAAACAAAAGAAATACGACCCATGTATCGGATTTACTTTTATTCAGATGGAAAAAGAACCCCAGTAAACCCAGGATTAATGGTAATAAATAAAACGTTGTCCGGGCTGGGTTTTGCATGCTTTCAGGCAGATTCGACTGGTCACCTAACCTTGAGCTATCAATAAATCCAATCCCCGTAATCCAGTTCCCATGCTCAATCTCTCCCTGGCTTTCAATATTATTTTGCCTGCCGACGAAGTTCCACATGAAATACCTGAAATACATATGATTTATCTGGTAGGTAAAGAAAAATTTCAGGTTTTCGCCAAAGGTCGGTTTGTATAAAACATCGGTTGTCCCATCAGCATTAGTTATCCTTACCGGTGTACCTTTATCGCCTCCATATTGTTTGTACAATGAAATATGTGCCGGTTTCTGGTTGCTCCACATCCGTGGGAAAATTGTTGTAAACCGATCATCGTAAATTGGTACCGTACCTTTTCTGTCGTCTTTGATTACATATTCACCTTTTTCGATATCTTTCATATAAACAGGATTGCCGTCTTTGAAATCAACCCTGGGGGCATTGTAATATTGCCCATGCCCCAATGGCCAGGTTCCGTATTGTTCCCTGTTCAGGTACGACAATAGGCTGATAGCATCTTTCGGATCATTTTCATTAATCGGTGTATTGGAATTAGCCCTGATAACCAAAATGAAGAAAGAAGAATATCCGATTAATATAAAGATAAGTGCCAGAATAGCCGTGTTAAGCACAGTTTTCCCTCTTGTCCTGCTGTAATAAAGCCCACCTAATATAAGCGCTATGATAAATACAAAATAGATGACTGTGCCTGAATTAAATGGCAAACCAATAGTATTGATAAAAAACAATTCAAATTTTCCAGCCAATTGCACAATACCGGGAATAATTACGTACATGATCATAGCCAATATTAAAATTGACAGGATACCTGCTGCAATAAAGCCTTTGGTTGAATATTTGTATTTCTTAAAATAATAAACATAAACAATAGCAGGAATTGCCACTAAATTAAGCAGGTGAACACCTATCGAGAGTCCCATCATATATGCGATAAGCAACAACCAGCGATAACCATGTTTATGATCAGCAACTTCTTCCCACCTGAGTATAGCCCAAAAAACAATGGCTGTAAATAGTGATGACATCGCATAAACCTCACCCTCAACGGCAGAAAACCAGAATGATTCTGAAAAAGTATAAGCCAAGGCACCAACAATTCCAGCGCCAAGTACAGCCCATGTCTGGCCCTGTGTCATTACATCACCTTCCGATTTTACATAAAGCTTTTTCGCCAGCATGGTAATCGACCAGTACAGGAAAAGAATGGTAAAACTGCTCGACAGTGCCGACATGACGTTGATCATCAGTGCTACATTTTCCACATTACCAAATGCAAACAGGGTGAAAAACCTACCTAATAATTGGAAAAACGGGGCTCCGGGCGGGTGGCCAACCTGTAATTTATAGGCCGTTGCAATATATTCGCCACAATCCCACCAACTGGCAGTGGGTTCAAGCGTTAAAAAATAAACTGTAGTAGCAATGGCAAAAACCAGCCATCCCACAATGTCGTTGATTCTTTTAAAATTATTCATGTATGTAAGGGAATAATTATTTATCAATTTGGTCTGGCGAAAATATAACTTTTAACAGAACAGAAACTTCGCATTATTAGATATTTAACAGTTTTTAAAATTTTGATTGCTAAATAAAAAAAATGAAGTACTTTTGCGCACCGATTGTCCGATGGTGTAATGGTAGCACTGCAGTTTTTGGTACTGCCTGTCAAGGTTCGAATCCTTGTCGGACAACAAGTTGAGCGATTAGTTGAGGGGGCGAAAAGTCCCCTCTTTTTATAAAATATGATAAAAAAGGATCAAATAGCACAAATTGTTGAAACCTACCTGGCAGGAAGCGACTTATTCCTTGTCAGGATGAGCGTTGGCAAGGACAACCTGATCAATGTTTATGTTGATGGTGAAAACGGAGTTACCATTGATGAATGTGTGAAGTTGAGCCGCTATATTGAGCAAAACCTCGACCGTGAAAAAGAGGATTTTGAATTAAGGGTAAGCTCTCCGGGCGCAGACGAACCTTTTGTAAATATCAGGCAGTACAGAAAAAATATTGACAGGCCGGTCAAGCTAAAACTCAAAGATGGTTCAGAGAAAAGAGGTGTGCTGGAAAGCGCTGATTCAATTTACATTACGCTTCAAGAAGAAATAAAAAGTAAAAATAAAAAACATAAAAAAATGACAACAGGCGAAAGCATCCGGATACCGTTGGATGAAATCATTGAAGCCAGGGTCATTATAATATTTTAATCTGTTAAAAACACGAACAAAATGGATGGTATAAACTTGGTCGAAACCTTTTCGGAATTTAAGGAATTCAAAAATATCGACAGGGAAACGATGATGCATATTTTGGAAGATGTATTTCATGGCTTGCTCATTAAAAAGTTCGGGGAGGAAAGCAACATTGACATTATTGTTAATATTGACAAAGGTGATCTTGAAATATGGCATTACCGCGAAATTGTTGAAGATGGTGAAGTTGAAGACGAACATTTGCAGGTTGCCTTCTCCGATGCTATAAAAATTGAGCCTGATTTTGAAGTGGGTGAAGATTTCTCAGAACAGATTTTTCTCGAAGATTTTGGCCGCCGCGATATACTTTCAATTCGTCAGAATTTGGTTTCAAAAATTCTGGAGTACGAAAAGGATAATGTTTACCGCAAATACAAAGAGCGTGTTGGTGAAATTGTGACAGGAGAAGTTTACCAGGTCTGGAAAAAGGAGATTTTAATCCTTGACGATGAAGACATCGAACTGATCCTTCCCAAATCAGAGCAAATACCTTCTGACTACTACCGGAAAGGCGATAATATAAGAGCGGTTGTCTCAAAAGTTGATATGAGAAACAACTCACCGGTTATTATACTGTCACGAACCTCGCCTGTTTTTCTTGAAAGGTTATTTGAAGCAGAGGTCCCTGAGGTTTACGATGGTTTGATCACCATTAAAAATATTGTTCGTGTTCCGGGTGAGCGTGCGAAAATCGCCGTTGAATCGTATGACGACCGTATTGACCCGGTAGGTGCCTGTGTAGGCATGAAAGGATCCAGGATACATGGGATTGTACGTGAGCTGAAAAATGAAAATATTGACGTGATCAATTTCACGAACAATACTTCATTGTATATTCAAAGATCGTTGTCGCCGGCAAAAATCACTTCTATCAATGTGGTTGAAGACACCAGCCGTGCTGAAGTTTATATGAAACCCGATCAGGTTTCGCTTGCCATTGGTAAAGGCGGTTTTAATATCCGGCTTGCCGGAAAACTGACCGGTTATGAAATTGATGTTTTCCGCGATTCGGATATTGACACTGAGGATGTTGATATTCAAGAATTTGATGATGAGATCGATCAGTGGATTATTGATGAGCTAAAGAGTATCGGATGCGATACCGCCAAAAGTGTGATTGAACTTGAGCCGGCTGAACTGGCAAAACGCACTGATCTTGAGGAGGAGACCATACTCGAGGTGATGAAGATATTAAAATCCGAGTTCGAATAAAAGTAGTAATTTTGCCAGATTTTTAATAGGGCATTAACAGGAGAGATTATTTATGGCCGTAACAAACAGACCAGTCAGGTTAAGTAAAGCCGCAAGGGAATTCAATATCAGTTTGGATACTATTGTTGAATTCCTTTCGGAAAAAGGGTTTACGGTTGAACGAAAGCCCAACTCAAAACTGGACGCTGAAATGTACAGTTTACTGGCTAATACATTCCAGGAAGAGAAGCATGTGAAGGAAGCGTCACAGCAGATGGGTCTGGAGTACGTTGGCAAAGAAACAATCTCGATTGAAGACATCAAAACGGATGGAAACAAAAAACCTGTTGATGATTTTTTTGCTGATGAGGTTTATATTACCGATACCGGTATTGGTTTTAAAGATGATGTATCAGCATCAAAAAAGAAAGTTGAAAAAGTAGCTGAAACGCCTGAACCTGAAGAGAAAGTTGAAGAAACTGAAGTTAAAGAAAAAAAGGTGAAGGCCAAGGCAGAGGTAAAGGCGAAGGACGAAGAGAAAGAAGAAACAAAGACGGAAGCCGCGGAAAAGACAGAGGAAGAAAAGCCGGCCGAAGAAAGCGGTCCAAAAGTAGTTGGCAAAGTTGACCTTGATAGCTTAAATCAGAAAACACGTCCGAGAAAGCTTACCAAAGAAGAGAAACAGAAGAAAGCTGAAGAAAAGCGCAAACCGGCTAAACCAAAAAAGGCTGATGAAAAGAAGAAGAAAGAAGCCGAAGAAAAAGTTGAAAAAGTAGCCGAGGAAGAGACTGTAAAAGAAGTTGTTGAAGAAAAAGAAGCTGTAAAACAAAAGCAAGAGGAAAAAGACAATTTTATTCCAACGAAATTTAAAAAACTCTCCGGGCCGAAAGTAGTTGACAAAATTGAACTGCCTGCCAAACCAAAACCTGCTGCCAGGAAAAAACCAGTGGCTTCATCATCAGATGATCAGATTGGACAGAAAAAGAAAAAACGAAGGAGAATAAAATCTGGCGGACCAGCCCAGGCTGTGAGCGCTCAAAAACAGAAAGACAGCAGACGAAGAGGAAAGAAAAGAGAACAAAAACCTGAACCTTCTCAAGAAGAAATTCAGAAACAAATAAAAGAAACACTCGCCAGGCTGGCGCCTTCCGGGAAATCAAAAGCATCAAAATACAGAAGACAAAAAAGAGACCAGGTTTCACAGACGATGCAAGAAGAGGCGCAGCGTCAGGAAGAAGAAAAATCAATACTTAAAGTCACAGAGTTTGTTACTGCAAATGAACTTTCCTCGATGATGAATGTTAGTGTAAACGACATCATCAAAGCCTGTATGCAATTGGGGTTGTTTGTCTCGATCAACCAGCGCCTTGATGCGGAAACAATATCATTGGTTGCAGAAGAATTTGGCTATCCGGTTTCGTTTGTCGGCATAGATGATACCGACACCCTCGAAGTTATAGAAGAAGAGGATAATCCGGCTGACCTTGAACCACGTGCTCCAATCGTAACCGTAATGGGGCATGTTGACCACGGTAAAACAAAACTGCTTGACTACATCCGCAAAGCAAACGTTGTAGCAGGTGAGGCCGGTGGAATTACCCAGCATATTGGAGCTTACGAGGTAACAACCGAAGGTGGTAACAAAATAGCGTTCCTTGATACGCCCGGTCACGAAGCCTTTACAGCCATGCGTGCAAGGGGGGCAAAAGTCACTGATATAGCAATTATTGTAATTGCCGCCGATGATAGTGTTATGCCTCAAACAAAAGAGGCAATAAATCATGCGCAAGCTGCAGATGTGCCTATTGTTTTTGCTTTTAATAAAATGGACAAAACTGGCGTCAGTTCTGATAAGATCAAAGAACAGCTTTCACAAATGGATATTCTTGTTGAAGATTGGGGTGGAAAATACCAGTCGCAGGAAATTTCTGCAATTACCGGAATGGGAATTAGCGATCTTTTGGAGAAAGTATTACTTGAGGCAGAAATGCTTGATCTTAAGGCAAATCCAAACAAACCTGCCAGAGGGACTGTTATTGAAGCAACACTCGACAAAGGACGTGGATATGTAACCACGGTTCTTGTTCAGGATGGTAGTTTAATGAAAGGTGACATCATGCTTGCCGGGCCGATTTTCGGCAAGATAAAAGCCATGTTCAACGAAAGAAACAAGACCCTTGAAGAAGCTGGTCCGGCGACTCCCGTAGTTCTGCTTGGCTTGAGTGCAGCTCCACAGGCCGGCGACTTTTTTAACGTGATCAACGACGAAAAAGAAGCCAAAAATCTTGCGAACAAGAGGCAGCAACTTTTACGTGAACAAAACCTCAGGACGCAAAAACATATTACGCTTGATGAAATCGGCAGACGTATTGCGATTGGTGATTTTAAAGAGTTGAATATCATTGTGAAAGGTGATGTTGATGGTTCTGTTGAAGCGCTTTCGGACGAATTGCTCAAGCTTTCTACCGAAGAGGTTCAGGTTAATGTGATCCACAAAGCTGTTGGAGCAATAACCGAAACTGATGTAGTTCTTGCTTCAGCATCCGATGCAATCATCATTGGATTCCAGGTTCGTCCAACTCCACAAGCTCGAAAATTTGCTGAAAAAGAGCAGATTGACATTCGCTTGTATTCAATCATCTACAAGGCTACTGAAGAAATCAAGGATGCTGTTAAAGGTATGCTCGCCCCGAAAATGGAAGAGAAAATTACCTGTAACATTGAAGTGAGGGAAACCTTCAAGATTACCAAAGTGGGCACCATTGCCGGTTGTTACGTATTGGATGGCAAGATCAACCGAAACAGCAATGTCCGCCTGATCAGGGATGGCATTGTGGTATATACGGGTAAACTTGGATCACTGAAACGTTTCAAAGACGATGTAAAAGAAGTTGCTTCCGGTTATGAGTGTGGCCTGAACATTGAAAACTTCAACGACATTAAAGTTGGCGACATTGTTGAAGCCTACGAAGAGGTGGAAGTAAGCAGATAAGGTTTCTTCTTTAATGTGTCTTCGTCATATCGCTGTCAATAACAAGCACAAAATTTCCTAAACCCAGGTTTTCTTCATCCAGTTCATCCAGGCCTGCCTGCTCAACTGAAGCAATTGTAACAATCTTCAATCCGGGTTTGTATTTGTTCAAATACCAGAGTATTCCTTCAAAATTATCGGAATGATAAGTACCGTTGTAATGGATAAACAGTTGGCCCTCACCTGCATAACCGGCAATAGAAAATGCCATGGTAGCGTCTTTTATAGCCTGCGCCCTTGGCAGGTTCACCCCTCCATGTCCGCCCATCATACCGTACATATTTTTATAACACGCTACGGTTGAGTCGTATTCAATCGGTAAAGGGGCAATATAACTCCTGGCTTCCGGGCTTAGATCTTCGAGTGTTTCAAGTCCTTTTTTAAACACTACAGAAGCGTACCTGCGTGGGATGTTCGTTGCTATAAACCTTAAATTACTGTCTTTTGCAAACTCAACCAGGGGAGCATAATCAGTTTTATAGTTTGGCCACAACCGTGCTTCTTTTTTATAGCTCTTATCGCTAACAGATCCCTCCAGATATTCATTTAAAATCAGCTGGTTGTCTTTTTCAAACATTTCTGCTCCCAGGATCAGATCGCCATTTTTCAGTATGTAAAGATCTTTGGTTAATTCCAGTTGAAGCCAATGACAAACCGGGTTGTTGTGTTGCTCGCCGAAAAATACAACATCTGCATCCTCCATCGCTTTAAGCATTTTTTCATACTTAACTTTTTTTCCCTCAGTATCGAAGATCCGGTACGCGGGTTTGTCATTTTTAAAACCGGCGATTACAACAAAAACGGCGATAATCAGCACTAACTTCTTCATCTTATTTTTTTGTTTTAGATCGTTTTAAATTTTCTTCTTTAAACATCAGGGGAAGCAGGTTGCTTATTCCGTTTACCACATAGATATCACCTCTTTGCCCCTTCATAATGATTCGTATTTCTCTGTTTTGTCTGCTCTCAACTTCGGCTATTACCTGTCGGCAAGCCCCGCAGGGTGTAACAGGATGGTTAATGTCAAAGTTATCGGAACTGGCTGTTATGGCAATTGCATCAATCACTGAATCAGGATATTTCGATTTAGCATGAAACAAGGCAACTCTCTCGGCACAGAGGCCTGAGGGATAAGCAGCATTTTCCTGGTTACTTCCCGAAATCAGTTTACCATTATTTAATAAAACAGAAGCGCCAACTTTGAATTCGGAGTAAGGCGCATAAGCATTACACAAAGCTTTCTCGGCTTTTTTTATTAAAACCCTGTCCGATTCCCTGAGATTTTCATCAGTTTGATATTCTTCATACTGAATCTGAATATTCCTGACTTTCATAAGGCAATGATTTATTAATGCGAATCAAGGGATAAATATAACTCATTTATGAATGTCTGTGATTTGTGGATATTTATCATGTTACTGTTATAATAAGAGAGCCAAGAATCAAGACCTAAGACACAAGATGTCCAGAATCCAGTATCTATAATCCATTAACATATAACATTATGATTGTCTGGCTTAAAAAATAACTTTTCATTTACATTCCCAACTTTTGATTGATGTTATCAGTTAGTATAGAAAATATTTAGTTTCGTGCATTCTTCTTCTCTTTCCCAAAAAGGAGAAGAGAATAAAAAAAGGCAAATAATGTAACGCCCGCCTGAGTTTCCAACGTATCGTCAGATAACATCGACCATGTAATTACTAGAAAAAAAGTGACGAAAAAATAATCAGAAAACCGGCCAAGTTTAAACGGGGGATATATTAGCGCAAAAATGAACCACAAAAATCCAAATACACCGAAGGTGATAAAAACAGCAAAATACTGGTTGTGGGCATGGTACATATATTGGGTCCTTAGTCCCGACTTCATTTCTTTATATTGTGCGATCATTACGTTTTCGATGTCGCCTGTACCAACCCCTATCCAAAAATGCTTTTTGATCAACTTTAATGATGCTTTTGAGTATTCAATCCGCTGCATAACCGAACTACCACTTGGGTCTCCTGTTTTCTTATACACTTCGTAGCCCATTAATATTTTTAGTATTCGCATCCGAATTCCAGGGGTGTGTACATAGTTATAATTCGCAACTCCCAGTTCAATTAAATGAATATCCTTATCGGTCAACGCATTCACACCTGCTTCATCTTTTCGCAAATCTTTCGAAGTTAAATATCTGATTAAAGTTTCCTTAAGTTCATGCTTACCATCCGGAGATGTTTTATAATCAATTGAACTTCGCTTATTCCAGGCACTTTGCATTTCATCCTCACATAAATACAGACCCACATAACGACTGTTCTCAATTCCCCTGATAATTGTATCATGCCTGTAAGGATTACCTGCTGCAGTTAGTAGTTCTAATTGAGCAGTATTGACCTTTGGGGCAGTTGATGCTTTTTCAATCGTATTCATAATATACCATGTTAATCCAATGGGGATAGCAAAAACGAGGAATAAAACGGCAATTTTAACAATCCGGTTACGGATTTGAAACAACTGGTATATAAGGAACAACAAACTGATCAGGATAATGATGCTTAGGCTGGTAACCGATTCAAGTAGAACAAGATAACTGAAAAACCAGATAGCAATACAGGTCAAAATAATTTTTTGCCATGTCTTGAACCAGTTATCAAATACTACAAAATAGATCAGGGTAAAAAAAGCAAAACTTACATTGAGCCCAAATCGAATTGGACCAATATAGGGGGATGTAAAACGGATATCGGTAAATTCACCCTTTAGGATCAATCCAAAACTTATTAAAGTTCCAACCGTTACAGCCGCAATATAAAACAGCATTAAAATTCTAAACCGATGATAATTAACTTTTTCCATTGTTGAGATTACAACAGGAAACAACAGCAATGGTAATTTGATCCGCAAATCCTTGAGCGCATAATCAAAATCTGATGAATGTACCAAACCAATAATATGGATCAGATAAACTGAAGCGAATATAACTGCCGCTTTGTTGGCAAAAAACAGCTTAAACTTATCGACGAAGTTCGTGGCCAGTAGAGTGACTAAATAACCCAGCAAATGATATATTCCGGCAAAAAAGCCTCCCAATTTAAAAAACCTGTAAGCAATTGTAAATGAGAAACCCGACCAAAGCCACATGGCCAGTAACCCGAACTCGGTCACACTCATGGCAAACTTTGACAATGGCAGGCTTATGGCAATAAGCACCAGGGAAATAAAGTAGGCCCAGGAATGAATATTAATACTGGATTTCACCATTTATGATTAACTATTCGTTTTCCTGTTTATTATTATCCGTATAAGTACCATTCAGAATCGACTGATATAGCGCTTTATCAGTTAGTATATCAATTGCTCTTTCAATATCATTATCATTTTCGAGCGTGGCGATCACTTTTCCTTTTTGATAGTAGTATCGTGAGACGATTTCGAATTTAATGAGTTCTTCAATCTCACTGCGATGATTTTCGATATCGTTTAGTTTATCTTTTCTAACACCCATTTCCAGGCTGTCAATAATCGGGTCAACGCTGGCCAGATAACCTTCTCTTTCTGCACTGTTCCTTATTCTTTCGATCAGGTTTTCCGTCTCAGTTAAATAATCAAAATCCTGTCCCGCAACATACAATTTGAAATTTCCGTAAGTGATGTCATCAATCTTAAAATCTGCAGGTTCAGCAATAGTTGGGTGATCCAGGACAAAATCATTGGCAAAATTGAAAATATAATTTTGTGCGAAAAGATCACCTGTAATCTGACTGAATTGCCTTGATTCAACATCAATATCGGGAACTATTCCACCTCCATCATAAACCGACCGGCCTCCCGCCGTTTTAAATTCCGAAACCAGGGAATCAGGAATTTTATCAGGCCGTCCGTTATTGTTTTCATCAAAATAATCAATGGCCTGGATACAGCGTCCGCTGGGTATGTAGTATTTGGCTATTGTCATTTTCATCCGTGCATTGTAAGGCAGGGATACAATATTTTGCACAAGGCCTTTACCAAAAGTTCGTTCACCGATAACCACACCCCTGTCAAGGTCCTGGATTGCCCCGGCCACAATCTCAGAGGCTGATGCACTGTTTTGATTTACGAGGACAACCAGTGGAATTTTTGTATCTACTGCTGAGTAGCGGGTACGGTGTACGTGGACATTTTCGGTGAGTTTTCCTTTGGTGGTAACTACCGTTTTCCCTTTTGGAACAAAAATATTTGAGATGTCAACAGCTTCCGAAAGGAGGCCTCCCCCATTTCCTCTCAGGTCAATAATTATACCTTTAAGATCATTATTTGATTTTAATTCGTTAAATGCTTTTTTAACCTCTGCGGCTGCATTTGGATTGAACTGAGTTAAAATGATATACCCTATGTTGTTTTCGAGCATTCCGTAATAAGGAATATTGGGAATCTTAACTTTTTCCCTGATCAATTCTACGTCTTGTTCGAGTGTGTCACCATAGTGCTGAATGGTAACGGTGAGGGCAGTGCCCGGAACGCCTTTCAACTTCTCACTAACCTGTGAGCTGTTTTTTTCTTTTGCTGATTCACCGTCAATAGCAATGATTTTATCGCCAGCTTTTAGCCCGGATTTTTGGGCAGGAAAGCCTTCGTAAGGTTCAGTAATAACAACATAATCACCCTGACGCTGAATAAGGGCCCCGATTCCTCCATATTCGCCTTTTGTCATCAATTCAAAATCTTCCAACTGCGATTCGGGCACATAAACAGTGTAAGGGTCAAGCTCTGACAAGAGGGCATCAATTGCTGTTTTGTTTAATTCACCAGGTTTAATGTTGTCAGCATAATTCAGGTTTAACTGCCGAAAAATATCAACATAGATTTCTACATTTTTCGATATTTCAAAATTGTTCTGGTCTTGGGCAGTCAGGCCAACAGAGCCAATGATTATTGTAATTAGTAAATTTAGTATTGTCTTTTTCATTGTAATTTCTTATCTAAAGATTATGGTACAGGGTCGTATCCACTCCCTCCCCATGGATTACAGGATGCAATACGTTTTACTGAGAACCCTCCGCCTTTAAACGGGCCATGTTTTTTAATAGCTTCAATACTATAAACCGAACAGCTTGGTGTATAACGACATGACCTGCCTAAAAACGGTGATAGTGTATATTGATAAATTCGTATCAGTAAAATAAAGAAACTACCCAGCAGTTTGCTCATCCTGTTTAATTAAGCGCTGCAAAATTAGAATTATTTTCTTTTCTATTTCGGCATAGCTTAGGATTGTGCTTGCAGTGTAAATAAGTCCAATCAATAATTGTTTATCAGATGCAGAACGTTGATCATACAGATGGGTTTTATTTTTGCGATAGCTTTCGCGGATCAGTCTCTTCACTTTATTTCTATCAGTTGCTTTTTTGAAATTCCTTCTGGATACGGAAACGAGTACCTGAACAGGACTGGGGATATCAGATATTTGCTCTATATAAACAACTTTAAATGGATAACTAAAAAAAGATTTCCCTTCCTCAAATAGCTTGCTAATCAGCTTTTTACTATGCAACCTCTCGCTTTTATTAAATGTTTGTTTCACCTAAACTGTTTGAATTAGGAAAGTTAATGAAAAGAATAGGTTATTTCAAGATTGATACCCCAGTCGTTGCTGGATGCATTAACAGACGGTGGTTTATTATCATACGTATAATAGATTTTAAACCCAATTTTCAGATCATTGCTAAAAATCCCGACTTTGGGATTTAAATTCAGGTTTGTCCTGTACCTGTTGGCTGTAGTAAAATAAGGAATAAATGTGATATCTGCATCGACCCATATTTTGGGCGTAGTGTATTTATATACTTTCCAGGCGATGGCCACCAGACCAACAATGTCATTTGTAATGCCTGAATCATCGTATGGAGTTTCACGCTGAACACTCACTCCGGCAGCGCCATAAAAGCGGTTCCATTTATTATAAATAAAATCATATAATCCAACTACCGTAAAATCTAACCTGAGTTTTGTTCCCAACTCTGAGTTCTGGCTTAATCCCACCATCGTGCCCAATGACCATTTATTTCTTAATTGGCGCTCCCAACCAAAATTACCATCCGCTTTGGTTGTCCGAATTGTATCCGACTGAATGGTGTTATAGTCGTCCCAGGACAGGTCAAAACTGGATTTGCGTTTTCGATAATTTATATTTCCGGCAAATGAAATGGTTGCCAAATTACTTCCCTTCGTATAATTTAAACCCAAACTGAAATTACCACTGGTACGCATCCAGAAGTTTCTTTTAATGGGATACACTTCTACGATTTCATCAATATTTATCAACTCCTTTCCATTGGCAATCACAACATTTACTTTTCGGTCGAAACCTGATGTATCAAACGACCCAAAATAGATTAAACCGTTCTTCATCTTAACTTCGAATTGCTTGGAACTTTTTATTGTATTGATTTTTGGTTCTTCCATACTTATCGTACCCATGCCATCCATCTTCCAGGTAACAACACCGTAGTTTAGTTTTTTAAAATCACCGGTCATTACATTACCATTAATATGATAGATGGTATCAATCTTCTGCCCCATCATCTGTATGCTCAGAATCAAGATAAAAGTGATGAGATAAAAGGCAGGTTTTACCTTCATGAAATCGTTTTAAAACAGGGGTTTCAGAAAAGCAAAAATACAATTTCCCTGTATTCAGTAATAATGCCCTGACATGCTCAATAACTACCGTAGCAATTAAGTTAATTTCTGTACCTTTCGGCTCTTAAAACCATTAATATGGCAACAAAACCACGATTAAGTTTCTGGCAGATATGGAACATGAGTTTCGGATTCCTCGGCATTCAGTTTGGATTTGCATTACAAAATGCCAATGTTAGCCGCATCTTTGAAACGCTTGGAGCAAATGTTGAAGATATTCCTATTTTATGGATTGCAGCCCCGGTAACAGGATTGATCATTCAGCCCATTATCGGGTATATGAGCGACAATACCTGGAACAGGATGGGCAGGAGGAGACCCTATTTTCTGGTCGGTGCGATTCTTGCATCCGTAGCCCTTTTTATAATGCCCAATTCGCCGGCACTCTGGGTTGCCGCGGGAATGCTTTGGATTATGGATGCTTCCATTAACATATCCATGGAACCTTTCCGTGCCTTTGTGGGTGATATGCTGCCTTCGGAACAGCGCACCAGAGGATTTGCTATGCAGAGTTTTTTTATTGGAACGGGTGCTGTTGTGGCTTCTGCTTTGCCCTACATCATGACCAATTGGCTTGATATTGCTAATACGGCTCCCGAGGGACAAATACCTCCTTCAGTAAAATATTCATTTTATACCGGAGGAGCAGTATTCCTTGTTGCCGTTTTATGGACTGTACTAAGAACAAAAGAGTATTCTCCTGAGGAGATGGCAGCATTCCAGGAGGAGCGGAAAGAAAAATTGAATAACAAGGCCAATGCAGATAAGATTTTCCCGGCATCGAAGTTTCTGAAAAGCAGTGTCTTTTGGATCATAAGCGGTACGATACTGGCTTTTCTGGTCTATTATTTTGAATTGGAAGCTGAATTGTACATTCTCGGGTTTGGCTTATTGTTTTTTGGATTAGTACAAGTTTTAACCGGAACGCTTATCAACTCCGGTAAAAGCAAGAATGGTTTTGTGGAAGTGATCAATGACCTTTTTAAAATGCCGGCCACCATGAAGCAATTGGCTATTGTTCAGTTTTTTTCGTGGTTCGCTTTGTTTGCCATGTGGATATATACAACTGCGGCTGTAACAAGTCATATTTACGGAACCAGCGATTCGGGTTCAGAATTGTATAATGAAGGTGCCAACTGGGTCGGGATTATGTTTGCTGCTTATAATGGATTTGCAGCGATAGTCGCATTTTTATTACCGGTACTGGCAAAATATACAAATCGTAAAATCACGCACTTAGTTGCTCTTGTTGCGGGTGGTTTGGGATTGATATCCATTTACTTTTTTAACGACCCTAATTTACTTATTCTATCAATGATTGGCGTAGGAATTGCTTGGGCAAGCATATTGGCCATGCCTTATGCCATTTTAACCGGTTCCCTGCCTCAGCACAAACTGGGGGTTTACATGGGAATTTTCAATTTTTTCATCGTAATTCCACAAATCCTCGCAGCCAGCATTCTTGGTTTCTTCGTAAGGAATATTGCAGGCGGACATGCTATTTATGCATTGGTGCTGGGCGGAGTGTCGATGATCATTGCAGGATTCCTGACTTTGCTGGTGAATGATGTGGATGACCCGAATAAGTAATGGAAATACTTATTACAGGAACCAGCTCAGGAATAGGATTCGGGATTGCAACGGAATTT
>JAUVKF010000024.1 GCA_030596395.1 Chlorobiota bacterium
CTTGATCCCTTATCTCTTTAAACCTTAGCTTACAGCTGTCTTCATCTGGAAAACGATCGATAAATTTGATTAGATTCATGTCATAATTGTTTCCTTTAAGATAGTATATTTTTCTGTAACTTTACCGATACTCATAATAAACAAATCATTGCTGTTGTCAATTTCCCGCCAAAACAAATTGCCGGTTTCATGTCGGAATGCCTGGTGTTGGGCGTGGTTGAAGGAAACAATCCGGTCATCTTGTTGCAGCCCGGGCAGAAGGCAAAAAATGGTTTAAGAATCGCCTGAGTTATTACCTCAAAATTCTGAATAAATATCTGTTTTAATTCCTGTTAATCTACTCCAATTTCCTAAATTTGGCTGATGATCACTTTTATCCTGAACGACACACTCATTCATACGGACAACCCTGCCGGAATGACCCTGCTCGATTTTATCAGGTATCAACAAAACCTGAAAGGCACAAAAGTAGGCTGCCGCGAAGGCGATTGCGGAGCTTGTACCGTGCTTGAAGGACGTATTGTAAACAATGCGGTAAAATACAACACCATCGTCTCCTGCCTTACACCATTGGGCAATGTTCGGGGCAAACATATCGTTACCATTGAAGGATTAAACCTGGAAAAACTTTCTCCGGTTCAACATGCGTTGGTTGAACACAATGGAACACAATGCGGATTTTGCACACCTGGGTTCACAGTTTCACTTACAGCTTTCCTCCTCTCTGATTACGATAGCAATATCGAAAATGCTATTGCTGCCGTTGATGGGAATATTTGCCGGTGCACTGGATACAAATCAATCGAAAGGGCTGCAAATGAACTAATTGATTTAAAGGAAAAAATAGACAAAACTGAACCGGTTAAATGGCTGGTAAGCAAAAAATATTTACCTGAATACTTCAATAGTATCGGTAAAAGATTGAAGGATATTCAGAATGTAACCAAGCCAAATAAAAATGCAAAAATAATTGTTGGTGGCGGAACAGATATGTATGTCCAAAAACCTGATGAACTCATGGAGCAGGATTTAGTTTTTATCCCAAGAAACTCAGAATCCGGAAAAATTATAGTAACTGACAAACGCTGTTCAATAAGTGGAGAAGCCACAACCAGTGATATAATGGAATCTAAGGAGCTTCAGAAACACTTTCTACAATTAAGAAAACATTTCAAACTGATATCATCTACACCCATCCGCAACATAGGAACCCTGGCAGGAAATATTGTAAATGCCTCACCAATAGGTGATCTGAGCATATTTTTCCTCGCACTTGATGCTGATTTGATCCTATCAAATAAGGACAAAAAAGAAAGGAAATTAAAACTGAAAGATTTTTTCCTCAGCTACAAAAAACTGGATATAATGGATGATGATTTGATAGAAGCCATTGAATTTCTACTTCCTGTCAAATCTGATCATTTCAACTTTGAAAAAGTAAGTAAACGGCAGTACCTTGATATTGCCAGCGTGAATTCTGCCATAAAGCTGGCAATTGAAAATGGAATAATAATAGAAGCACATTTATCAGCAGGTGGCATCAGCCCGGTTCCACTTTACCTGAAAAAGACATCAGCGTTTTTGGTTGACAAAGAAATCAATGCTGAAACAATAATCAATGCCAATGCAATTGCTCAGGAAGAAATTTCACCGATCAGCGACATCCGGGGCAGTGCTGATTACAAAAGATTATTGTTGAGACAGTTGATATTTGCACATTTTATTGAATTGTTCCCCAATGAGATTTCGATAAACGTATTGTTGCAACAGAATTTGTAGAATTAATTGCAATATGACTAAAAGAAGAAAAAAAGATATAACGACTATTCCTGAAGAGAGAATCATGAACAAGATTTTGATCGTCAGAAGAGAAAGGGTAATGATAGACAGGGATCTTGCTGAGCTGTATGGAGTAACTACAAAACGTTTAAACGAGCAGGTAAAGAGAAATGCGAAAAGATTTCCTCCTCATTTTATGTTTCAGCTATCAAAAGACGAAAAGGATTATCTGGTCGCAAATTGCGACCACCTTGAAAAGTTGAAATATTCTTCTTATTTGCCTTATGTTTTTACCGAACATGGAACCATTATGCTTGCGAATATCTTGAATAGTGAAAGAGCAATTGAAGTAGGTATAAAGGTGGTTGAGGTTTTTATTGCAATGCGGGAAATGCTTATGCAGCATAAAGACTTACTCAATGAAATTGATCTGCTAAAAGAGAATTTGTTGGAGCATGATAAAAAAATAGTTCTTGTTTTTGAGTACCTGAAACAGTTTGAGAAGATGAAACAAGAGGAATTGGATTTGCAGAATAGAAAACGAATAGGATTCAAAAGAAAAGATGAACAACATTGACGCCATAGGACATGTTACCGGTCGATCGGTTTACCTGGACGATATACCCATGCAAGAGGGAACATTGCATGCTGTGGCATTGGGTTCAGATATAGCAAACGGGAAGATCATTTCAATGGACTTGCAAGCTGCCGAAGTCATCCCGGGCGTTGCAAGAATATTCACTGCCGAAGACATCCCTGGTGAAAACCAGATTGGAGGCATCCTACCCGATGAACCACTTTTTGCTGAAACTGAAGTCCATTTTCAGGGACAACCTATTGCATTGATTGTAGCGAAAGATGAATTTACTGCCCGCAAAGCACGGAATTTAATCAAAGTCAATTACCAAGAATTTGATCCGGTTACGGATCCGCGTCAAGCCAAAGAAAGAGGTTTGTTATTATTTCCTCCCCGCACTTTTGAATCAGGAGATATTGACAATGCCTGGAAAAGGTGTGAATATATCTTCGAGGGACGGGCTGAAAGCGGTGCTCAGGAACACCTGTATATCGAAACGCAGGGTTCATATGCAATCCCTATGGAAAATGGAAACTTAAAAATCTACTCTTCAACCCAGGGTCCGACAATTGTCCAGAAAACTGTGGCAAAGGTGTTAGGTATTCCAATGCATCGCATCGAGGTTGATGTACAAAGACTGGGAGGGGCTTTTGGTGGAAAAGAAGACCAGGCCACGGCATGGGCCTGTATGGCAGCGATGGCATCTCAAAAGTTAAACAAACCGGTTAAGATCAGTCTCCACCGTTTGGATGATATGAAGATGACCGGTAAAAGGCATCCTTATTCTTCTGATTTCAAAATAGGATTAAACAAGGATTTGAAAATCATTGCTTACGAAACAACCTATTTTCAGAATGGAGGTGCTGCCGCTGATTTGTCACCGGCTATTATGGAGCGCACCTTATTCCATGCAACCAACAGTTATTACATCCCCAATGTAAAAGCAGCGGCCTACAGTTGCAAAACCAACCTCCCTCCTTTTACCGCTTTCCGCGGATTTGGTGCACCACAGGCCATGTTTGTTATTGAGTCAGCTATCGCGAAAGCAGCTGAAGTACTCAAAGTTTCTGCGAGCACGATCCAGGAAAAAAACCTTTTAAACGAAAACGATGAATTCCACTACGGACAGATTGCGAAAAAAGTAAACGCCGGTAAAAGCTGGAAAGATGTTGTTGATATTTATAAAACCGAAGAACAGCTAAAGGAAATTGAAAAGTTCAACGAACAGAACCAAATCTATAAAAAGGGCTTGTCATTAATGCCTGTTTGTTTTGGAATCTCATTCACCAAAACACCTATGAACCAGGCACGTGCACTTGTTCACATTTATCAGGACGGCAGTGTTGGGATCAGCACGGGTGCAATTGAAATGGGCCAGGGGGTAAATACCAAATTGTTACAAGTAGCAGCAAAAACACTTTCTATAAATCCGGATAGGATTAAAATTGAAACTACAAACACAACGCGTGTTGCCAATACCTCACCAACGGCTGCAAGTTCAGGGGCTGATCTGAATGGCAAGGCTTTGCTTATCGCATGTAACGACCTGAATGAAAGATTAATAGCAGGTGCTTCCAAAATTTTGAAAGTTGACAGGGAATCAATTAAAATTAAGGATGAAAGTGTATTTTTGAAAGGAGAAAAAACAAAATTACATTGGAAGCAGTTAATTGAATTAGTCTTTCTCGACAGGATTAACCTCACTGCAGTCGGGCATTATGCCACTCCAATTATTCATTTTGACAAAAGCACCGAAAAAGGCCACCCGTTCACTTATCATGTTTATGGAACAGCAGCAATATCTGTAAAACTGGACTGTATAAGGGGGCGCTATGAAATTGAAAAAGTGCAAATCGCTCACGATTTTGGTACCAGTCTGAACAAAAAAATTGATTTGGGGCAGATTGAAGGAGGTGTTGTTCAGGGCATTGGGTGGATGACCATGGAAGAAATTGGATATAGCAAAGAGGGTAAATTGCTTTCAAATAGTTTATCCACTTACAAAGTACCTGATATTTATGCAGCACCCAAATCCATTGAATGCAAAGCATTGGATACTGAAGGCCCTGATCTTGCCATCATGCGGTCGAAGGCCATCGGAGAACCACCATTTATGTATGGTATTGGTGCATACTTTGCATTGCGGAATGCCATAAAAGCATTTAATGCTTCTGCAAAAATCGAATTCGATGCGCCGCTCACACCCGAAAAAGTTTTAATGTCACTTTATAGCGGCGACTAAAGTCGCCGGTACAAGTAAAGGCGACTTTAGTCGCCTGAGAATAATTAAACTATATGAAAGAAACCTGGAAATTTATCCAAGATAAACTCAAAACAAATAAAAAGGTCATCCTGTTGGTTGTTATTGACAATGACGGAAGCAGCCCTGGCCTGCCCGGATTTAAAATGGCTGTAGCTAACGACGGAACCATGATCGGCAGCATCGGTGGAGGCCAAACAGAATACCGGCTTGTTGAAAAAGCAAAAAAAGAACTGGGCAAGGAATATCCACAGATTTCAATTAAAAAGGAAGTACACCGGCCGGATGCTGATGAAGACAGTTCAGGTATGATTTGTTCAGGTGAACAATGGATCGCTTTTTATCCGATTTCTGATGCCAATTCCGAAATTGTGAGCAGCATTAACATTTCTATTGAAAAAGAGGAAAAAGGAATGATCCATTTCAATCAGGATGGGTTCACTTTTAATGTGGGTGAAACAGAACATCATAAACACCAAAACCCTGTTACATCCGCGGAGGAATGGCAATACAACGAAGTAATCTGTATAAAAAATCACCTGTATATTTTTGGAGCAGGACATGTAGGCCTGGCATTAAGTGATATTGCAAGCAGATTCAACTTTGTTGTGCACATTTTCGATAACAGGAAAGGCATCAACACGATGACTATGAATAAATCTGCCCAATTTAAAGAGGTGATTGATTACAAAAATGTTGATAACCATGTGCCTGATGGTGATAATAGTTATGTTGTCATCATGACCTTTGGCCATAAAAGTGATGAAATGGTATTGCAACAATTTCTGAATAAAAGTATCCGCTACCTCGGAATGATGGGTAGTCAGAAAAAAGTTGATTCAATTTTCAAAAATCTTGAAAAGGAAAGGTTTTCCAGGGAAGTCCTTCAAAAGGTTCATGCACCAATCGGACTGGAGATCAATAGCCAAACTCCAGATGAAATTGCAATAAGTGTGGTTGCTGAAATGATTGCAAATAAAAACAAATAATACCAGGAAAACGCCAAAATCCACCACAGTCATTTTCGTATATTTGTATGAAGTAAAACCATTACAAAACAGAAAAAAAATTATCATTCTGAACGAAGTGAAGAATCTTTACATATTGAATACTATGTGTTTAAAGATCCCTGCCTGACGGCGAGGCAGGCTTCGCTACGCTCGAGGATGACAAAATGGGTGTTTTGTAATGGTTTCGAATTGATAACAACATCTTTTTCATGATATGTCAGATAAGTTTACCATAACACCACTTGATCAACTTCTGAAGATTATCTTGAAGCAGATTGACCATGGCAGATTATTTGGCATACCATCCGAATTATTTTACAAACCCAAACCTACCGATCCTTTTCGCTCATACCGATATAGCCAACTCATGGAAACGCCCATTGGTGTAGCAGCCGGTCCTCATACTCAACTGTCTCAGAATATTGTTATTGCCTGGCTTATGGGCGCCCGATATATCGAGTTGAAAACCATTCAAACACTCGATGAGTTGTACGTAGCCAAACCCTGTATCGACATGCAGGACGAAGGTTACAACTGCGAATGGTCGCAGGAACTGAAAGTGTATGAGTCATTCGATCAGTACCTTGATGCATGGATTATTATTCACATTTTAAAGCACAAATTCAATTGGGGCAATCCAACCGAAGCTGGTTTGATTTTCAATATGAGTGTTGGTTATGATTACGAAGGCATTCAGAACAAAAATGTGCAGTGGTTTTTGGATAGTATGTCCGATGCATCGGATGAGATCAAACGAAAAAAAGAAAGCATCAGATCCATGTATCCTGACATTTCACAGCTTAAAATCAATCCCTGCATTTCCAACAACATTACACTTTCCACCATGCATGGCTGTCCGGTTGATGAGATTGAGAAAATTGGTAAATACCTGATTGAAGAAAAAAAACTGCACGCAAGCATTAAATTAAACCCCACCCTGCTTGGTGAATATGACCTCCCTCAAATACTTGATAACTCAGGATTTGAAACTAAGGTTCCAAATATTGCCTTTGATCATGATCCAAAATTTGAGGAAATGGTTTCGATTATCCGGAACCTTGAAAAATCAGCAAAAAAAAGCAATGTTCATTTTGGGTTAAAACTGACTAATACACTTGAAAGCCGAAATCATAAAAATACTTTTCCTTCTTCCGAAGAAATGATGTATTTGAGTGGACGGGCTTTACATCCCATTTCAATTAAAGTTGCTGAGAAACTCCAAAATGAATTTGAAGGCATGTTAGATATTTCGTTCTGTGCCGGAGTGGATGCATTCAATGTTTCAGATGTCATTTCCTGCGGACTCTATCCGGTTACGATTTGTTCTGATATACTCAAACCCGGAGGTTATGGCAGGTTTAATCAGTACATTGAGCAGCTTCAGTTTAATTTTGGGAAAAGGAATTCAACATCAATAAATGAGTTCATTCAATCTGACAATCAAACTGAAACAATTGAAGAAGCAGCTCTTATCAATCTTAAAAAATATGCACAAACCGTACTAACTGATGACCGGTATAAAAAAACAGCCATTCACGAACCCAATATCAAAACCGACAGAAAGCTTGAAGCATTTGATTGCGTAAATGCTCCCTGTGTGGATACTTGCCCTACGAACCAGGATATTCCTGATTATCTGTATTACACATCAAAAGGGAAAATTGACAAAGCCCATAATGTCATCTTAAAAACCAATCCTTTTCCCCGTATAACGGGAATGATTTGTGACCATCCATGTCAGTTGAAATGTACGTTGATCAATTATAATAATCCTGTTCAGATTAGGGAAGTGAAAAGGTTTATCGCTGAAAACAGCAATAGTGCAGAAGCTTCATCACTGATAAAAAATCAGAAAAAGGTTGCCATTATCGGGGCAGGTCCATCGGGTTTATCCTGTGCTTATTTTCTGACAAATTCAGGTTTTGACGTATCGGTTTATGAAAAAAAAACAAAGCCAGGCGGAATGGTTTCAGGAGCGATCCCGGCTTTCCGCTTAACCGATGATGCTTTTGAAGCAGACCTTAATCGAATTGAGGCAGCAGGCGTAAAAATCAACTACAATGTAAATATAAACGAGCCATTCTTTTCAAAAATCAGGAGTGAGAACGACTTCGTTTATATCTCAACAGGTGCACAACAATCCACACAACTCAATATTGAAAACATCAATGCTAATGGCGTCCATGAACCACTTCAATTTTTATTCGATGCAAAAGAAAACAAGCCCACCGGGATTGGTAAACATGTGGTAATCATCGGTGGTGGAAATACTGCTATGGATGCTGCACGGACTGCCTACCGGTTGGTTGGGAAAAATGGTTCTGTCACTATTATATACAGAAGGTCACTGAAACAAATGCCGGCAGATATTGGTGAAATTAAAGCCGTAATGCAGGAAGGAATGAAAATTATTGAACTGGCTGCTCCCCTGAAGATAAATGTAACGGCAACTTCAGTCGCCGTACCTGCCAACACAAACATTGAGCGGGGCCAACCTCACACTGATGTACCGGCGACTTCAGTCGCCGCAGTTCAATCCCTCACCTGCATCAAAATGAAACTCAGGGGCGTTGACAGGAGTGGCAGACCAAAGCCAGTCCCGATTCCCGGTTCAGAGTTTACTTTTAATTGTGACACCATTATCCCGGCCATCGGCCAGGAACTTGCCATTGATTTTGTTGATCTTGTTAAGCTAACGGTGAAACCCGGTAGTTATGAAACACAACTTGAAAATGTATTTATTGGAGGTGACGCATTGCGCGGAGCATCAACAGCCATCAATGCCATCGGCGATGGGCGAAAAGTTGCTGAAGTAATCATCGGTAAAGCAAAAATAAATTTGCCTTCCAAAATTGTCAATGGCAGAATTTCGCTTGATCTAAATGAACATATAATTAACAGGACAAGAAGAACAAACCAAATTCAAGCGACAGAAAGTCCGCTTTCCGACAGAAAAAATTTCAAACTTGTTTCTAAAACATTCACAGAAGAGCAAGCCATTCAGGAAGCATCGCGGTGTTTGTTTTGTGATGAATTTTGTAGTATTTGCACAACAGTTTGTCCCAACCTCGCTTTTCATACATACGAAACGGAACATCGTCAATATTATCTTCAAAATATAATAGTTGAAGATGGCAACTTCCATATAGATGGAGAGAAACTTTTTGAAATCTCACAGCACTATCAAATTCTACATATTGCCGACTGGTGCAATGAATGTGGCAATTGCACAACTTTTTGTCCCACATCAGGTGCTCCATACAAAGACAAGCCTCATTTATATCTGAATAAGAAAAGCTTCGACGATGAAAAAGACGGTTATTACCTGAACAACTCGTCAGGTCACGATATCATATATTCAAAAAAGGGGGATCATTATTCGATGCTAGCCAGGTTCAATGATCATTTTTTATACCAATCAAATGATATCGTGGCAAAACTTGATTTGGGTTCTTTCGAGATAAAAGACCTCTCATCCCATAAAAAGGATAAATTTGAAATTGATTTGCAGGAGGCGGTTGAGATGGATATCATCATGCAGGGAGCAAAATCATTTTTTGAATAACTAAAATGAAATAAAACGAACTTTATGAATACGAAGAAAGTCCTTGAAAATACGATCAAACGATGCAGGGAACGACATATTATCCTCCCCACTTACAAGCAAATGAAAAACCCGGATTTAATCCCCGGAAAGATCAAGGATAAGTTACGGAATATTGGCCTTTGGGATTTGAACTCACTGAATATGTTCCGTATTACATGGAAAAACGAAGCTGTTGATTTTGGTGGTGGTTTCGGCAATGTAAACTATCTGGAGTTGCCTTCTTCCCTTACGGGGACTAAAGCAAGAATTATCATGCTTATTGGAAAATACTTCCCGACAGGTGCTCATAAAGTGGGTGCCACATTTGGTCCATTGGTTGAAAAACTGGTTACCGGCAGATTCGACCCTACACGCCAAAAAGCCTTATGGCCTTCAACAGGAAATTACTGCCGCGGTGGAGCATACGACTCTTATTTACTGGGTTGTGAATCGATTGCTGTCCTGCCTGAAGGCATGTCGCAGGAACGCTTTGACTGGCTTCATAAAGTAGGTGCCGAGGTGATTGCCACTCCGGGAACCGAAAGCAATGTGAAAGAAATCTATGACAAGGTAAAAGAACTCCTGGCAGAACGGGGAGATGAAATTGTAAACCTGAACCAGTTTGAAGAGATCGGGAATTCATTGTGGCATTATGCCGTGACCGGCTCAGCTATGGAAGAAGTATTTCAGCAGGTTAAAAATGATAAAGACCGGTTGACAGGAATTTTTCTAACTCAGGGTTCTGCAGGTACACTTGGCTGTACTGACTATTTAAGAACGCTTCACCCCACAACAAAGGTATGTGCCGGCGAAGCGCTTCAGTGCCCAACCCTTTTACTGAATGGTTATGGCGAACACCGTATTGAAGGCATTGGCGATAAGCATGTTCCCTGGATCCATAATATTAAAAACATGGATCTTGTAGCAGGTATTGATGATAACCCGAATATCCGCATCATGCGCCTGTTCAATGAATCGGAAGGTGTTAATTATTTGAAGAGTGAGCTTGGATTAGATGCTGAACTGGTGGACAAACTCAAATACCTCGGCATTTCATCCATCGCCAACCTGATGGGATCTATCAAACTGGCCAAATATTATGAAGCAACTAAAAATGATGTCATATTAACAGTAGCAACCGACTCGATGGATATGTACCAGTCACGCTTGAAGGAAGAAAACGAAAAGCATGGGGAGTTCAATAATATGGACGCGGCAGTTAGTTTTGAAGCAGATCTGATGGGTTTAAAAACCGATCATATGATCGAGATGAACTACTACGACAAGAAACGGATGCACAATCTGAAATATTTTACCTGGGTGGAACAGCAGGGAAAAACCGTTGAAGAACTGAATGCCCAGTGGTACGATGATACTTACTGGACTTCGCGTTATGCCCAAGTTGATGAATGGGATGAAGAAATCATGGAGTTCAATGAAAGGACAGGTGTGTTGAAAGAGTATTTATAGAGTACTATTTTTATCTAAACTACTGATATCATGAAGAAGAATAAAATTGTTGTTCAGCAGACTGAAATAAATATCATTAAGAAACAGAAAGAAGACTTTATCTCGCTAACAGATATTGGCAAGTATCGTAATCAGAAAGAACCATTTTCCATCATCAACAACTGGATGCGTAACCGGAGCACCATTGAATTCATAGGTTTATGGGAAAAATTGAACAACCCTGATTTTAAACCTATCGAATTCGATAGGTTTAGAAATGAGTCTGGTAGCAACTATTTTGTTTTATCACCACAAAGATGGATCGCCTCTACCAATGCCAAAGGAATCATATCAAAATCGGGTAGATACGGAGGTACTTTTGCCCACAAAGATATCGCTTTTGAATTTGCTACCTGGATTTCTTCTGAATTCAAATTGTATTTAATTACAGAATTCCAACGCCTTAAAGAAGACGAAAAAGACCGATTACAACTGGAATGGAATGTGCAACGTATCATCGCTAAAGCCAATTACCGAATTCATACCGATGCGATTAAAGAAAATCTGATTCCACCAACATTAAGCAAAAGCCAGATCAACTTTGTATATGCCAATGAAGCAGACTTGCTAAATATGGCACTTTTCGGAAAAACAGCAAAACAATGGCGAGATGAAAATCCTAAAGCCGAAGGAAATATACGTGACCAGGCAACAATTGAACAGTTGGTTGTGCTCTCAAACCTCGAAAGTATTAATGCCGTGCTTATCCGCCAAGGGCTTGTCCAAAGCGAACGCTTACAACAATTGAACAGCATCGCTATTACCCAAATAAAATCACTTCTGGGAAATAAAAATTTGAAAAAACTGAAATAAATTATGAGTGCATAATTAATCCAACAAAACATTCTAAATTGAACCAAATACAATCACATACTAAATTCCATTATCAATGCATAAACTGTGGGTGTCAGTATGACAACGCTGAAGTGCGATATTTGTGCCCCGATTGCGAAAGCATAAACACTCCCAACCTTCCACCAAAAGGAGTCCTCAAAACAATCTATAATTACGAGAAGATAAACTCCTCATTTACGAAACTCAAACAAAACCAATTCCTTGATTTACTCCCCATTCAAAAAGCCGAAAGCCTCCCCAATCTTCAAATTGGAAACACCCCACTGTATTCGATTAGCAAGCTAAATCAGTCACCACTACCCTTTCAGTTATTTCTTAAGGATGATTCGCAAAATCCTACTTACTCCTTTAAAGACAGGGCATCATCCCTGGTTTCGGCCTTTGCCAAAGAGCAGGATATTGAAACGATCATCACGGCATCAACCGGGAATGCGGGTTCTTCTCTCGCTGGCATCTGTGCTGCACAAGGGCAAAAAGCCATCATCCTGCTGCCGGAAGGAGCGCCAATTGCCAAATTAGCGCAATCCCTCATGTATGGCGCAAAGGTTATCCGCGTAAAGGGAACCTATGATGATGCTTTTGAATTGAGTATTGAAGCAACAAAACAGTTCGGTTTTTACAACCGGAACACAGCCTTTAACCCTTTAACAATTGAAGGAAAGAAAATTGTTTCATTTGAATTGTTTGAGCAAATGGGCTACAAAATACCCGACAGAATATTTGTCCCTGTCGGGGATGGTGTAATTATTTCGGGCGTTTACAAGGGATTCGAAGACCTGATGAAATTAGGTTTCATCGATAAAATGCCTGTTGTTGTTGCTGTCCAGTCTGAAGGAAGCGATAACCTTGTAAGAAATTGTAAAGGCGGATTTATCCGCCTAATCAAAGACGTAACCCAGATAGATTTCATTATAAAACCAAGCCAAACCATAGCAGATTCAATTTCAGTAGACATCCCCCGTAACTTTTACATGACCCAACAATTCATTCAAAAATATCATGGCGAATTTTTAAGTGTTTCCGATAATGAAATCATAGAAGCTTCCAAATTATTATCAAAAAACTCCGGATTGTTTGCAGAACCTGCTGCCGCTACTGCCTTCGCAGGTTTTCTGTCGTACAATGAGCAAAAAAAGTTGCCTGAAAACTCCTCAAACGTGGTATTACTTACCGGTAGTGGATTAAAAGATTTGAAAGCCTTTAACAAGATCCTGGATATTCCGGATGCCATCAATCCTGACTTGAACGAACTCAAAAGTCTATTGCCATGATCAATTTTAAGCTTAACGGTAAAAAAGTGTCTTATGATGACGATCCTAATCAGACCTTGCTGAAATATTTACGTCTTGTTCAACAGATCACTTCAGCAAAAGATGGTTGCTCCGGTCAAGCTGCTTGTGGTGCATGTACCGTTGAAATAAACGGAAAAGCAAAACTGGCATGTGTCACCAAAATAAAGACTCTTGAAAATGCTGAAATTTACACACTCGAGGGATTTCCCGAATATGTTAAAGACACCATCGCGAAAGCTTTTGTAAACAAGGGTGCTGTTCAGTGTGGTTTTTGTACGCCGGGATTCATAAGCCGGACCAAGGTGCTTCTGGCAGACAACCCAAATCCAACAATTGAAGAAATCCAAAAGGCTATCAAGCCACACCTGTGCCGCTGCACCGGCTACAAAAAAATTGAAGATGCCATCCAGAATGCCAGTGAAGCAATAAGAGAAAACAAAAAGCTGGAGATTCGGAGCACATCTGGCAAAATCGGGGTTTCCCATCCAAAATATGAGGCTTATCAAACGGCAATCGGGGAGCGGGATTTTGTTGATGACCTTTCTGTTGAAGGAATGCTTTTTGCCGCATTAAAATTCAGCGATTATCCCAGCGCAAAAGTTATTCAAATCAACTCTAAAAAAGCAGAAAACATGGAAGGAGTTCATCGTGTTTTTACTGCTAAAGATATTCCGGGTGAACAAAAAATCGGCCTTATTTACAAGGATTGGCCAGTGATGATTAGTGAAGGAGAAAACACACATTATATTGGAGATGTGCTGGCTGGCGTTGTAGCTGACACTGAAGAAATTGCGCGAATGGCAGTTGATCTGATAGAAGTTGAATACGAGGTTTACCAATCCATAACCGATGTCTTTAAAGCAATCAAAGCAAAACCCATTCATCCCGAAAGGCCGAATCATTTTGACACAACACAATTTACAGTTGGTGATCTTGAAAAAGCGCAAATAAATTCAAAATTCATCTCCAAAGGAAGCTACGAAACACAAAGAATAGAACATGCCTTTTTGGAAAAAGAAGCTGCTGTTGCTGAACCAGATGGCAAGGGAGGAATAATACTATACAGCCAAAGCCAGGGTGTTTACGAAGATCGCCGACAGGTGGCTATGATCTTAGGTATCCCTGAAGAAAAAGTCAGAGTAATCCTGGTTCCTAATGGTGGTGGATTTGGCGGGAAAGAAGACCTGAGTGTACAGGGACAAACAGCACTGTTTGCATTTCTTTTGAACAAACCCGTAAAACTTACATTGAGCAGGGATGAGTCTATCAGTCTGCACCCAAAACGGCATCCGATATTTATGGATATGGAAGTCGGGGCCGATGAAAATGGTATGCTTACTTATTTAAAGCTAGCCGCAGTTGGTGACACCGGCGCTTATGCTTCTGTCGGGACAAAAGTGCTTGAACGGGTGGCTGGTCATGCTGCCGGAGGATATTATATTCCCAATGTGGAGATAGAAGCCAAAACAGTTTACACAAACAATATACCTTCAGGTGCTATGCGTGGATTCGGCGCACCACAGGTAGAATTTGCCCTCGAAAGTTGTATTGATGATTTGTGCAATAAAGGTGGTTTCGACCGCTGGCAGTTTCGCTATGACAATGCTCTTGTGGACGGATTGAGTACTTCAACCGGCCAAAAACTATATGGTGTTGGAATCCGTGCCTGCCTTGATGCTGTAAAAAAGGAATTCAACGAGGCGAAATACGCCGGAATTGCCTGTGCAATAAAGAACTCAGGTGTGGGTAATGGCATGGAAGACAGTTCAAAAGTAAAGATCGAAATTGTATCTTCAACTGAAATAAAAATATACCACGGCTGGACAGAAATGGGGCAGGGCGTTCATAACATGGCTTTACAAACCCTCTGCGAAGAAACCGGTGTCTCTCCTGAATTTATTCAGGTGATTGTTGACACTGAGGCCCAGGTAAAAACCGGCATGACAACCTCCTCGAGAGCGACGGCACTGGTCGGCCTGGCGGTAATCAATGCTGCCAAAACACTAAAGGGTGATTTGAAAACCATGAGTCTGGATCAACTTGCCGGTAAAACTTACAAAGGAGAATACATTTGCAACTGGACCACAAAACCGGGTAGTAATGTTGATAAACAGATCACCCATTATTCTTATGGATATGCTGTCCAGGTTTGCATACTGGAAGAAGAAGGTAATATTGATAAAATGATTGCCGCTCATGATGGTGGCAAAATCATGAACCCTATGTTGTTCGAGGGCCAGGTAGAAGGTGGCGTACACATGGGGTTGGGTTTTGCACTAACCGAAGACTTGCCCATGAAAGATGGATATTTGGTCAGTAAAAAGATGCGTGACCTGAAAATTCTGAGAGCACATGAAACACCGGAAATCGTTGTAAAACAAATTGAAGTTCCAGATCCGGTCGGACCCTACGGAGCAAAAGGCATTGGGGAAATTGGGATGGTACCCACAGCTGCTGCTGTTGCCAATGCTTTAACTAGTTTTGATGGCATTAGGAGAATGAAGTTGCCATTGAGAAGAAAATAATGAGAAGAAAATAATATGACCCTTGTTCTAAAAAACGCGACATATATCGATTGGAAAAGCCTTGAGTTTATCCGAACCAATATTTTGGTAACTGAAGGAATAGATGGCGCTATCCGGTTTGTTGATAATATTGAAGGCTTAAAAGAAGATCACGAGTTTATTGATTGCTCCGGAAAATTTGTAACCAAATCATTTGCCGTTGGCCATCATCATGTTTATTCTGCTCTGGCTAGGGGAATGCCTCCACCAAAAAAAACGCCAAAAAACTTTCCTGAAATACTGAAATACATCTGGTGGATCCTCGATAAATCGCTTGACAGGGAAAGCATCAAAGCAAGCGCGTTTGCTACTGCGATGGCTTGTGCAAAAGCTGGTTCTACATTCGTCATCGATCACCATGCTTCACCGAATTGCATTGAAGGATCTTTAGACATTATTTCAGAGGCTTTCGAAAAAGTGGGCATCAGCCATCTGCTTTGCTATGAAATTTCCGACAGGGACGGGTCGGATAGTACGGAAAAAGGTCTTGCCGAAACTGAGCGGTATCTGCAAAAGAACCAGAGCCTTGTCGGTTTACATGCCCCATTTACAGTAGGTGATGAAACCATGAAACAGGCTTCGGACCTGATGCAAAAGTTTAATTCAGGCATTCATATTCATGTAGCAGAAGATATTTACGACCAGAAATATTGCGAAGAGCATTATCATAAACGTGTGGTTGAGCGACTGAATGATTTTGGCATACTGAATTCCTCAAAATCAATACTTGGGCATTGCCTTCATCTTGGTGAAAAGGAAAAAGAACTGATCAGAAATTTAAATGCCTGGGTTGTCGAGAATATGGAAAGCAACCTGAAAAACAAGGTAGGTTATTTTAATGGAGAGGGTCTTGGAGACAACATTATGCTAGGTACCGATGGCATGCACAGCGATATGTTGCGAAGTGCGAAGGCCGCATTTTTCGTTGGGCAGAGGCATGACAATATTGATTACGCCTCCGCATATTCACGTTTCAGGAATGTTCACCGATATCTTGAATCAAATGGCTTTTCGGGTGATGGAGAAAATAATCTGGTTGTGCTCGATTACCATTCTCCTACCCCAATAAATAAAGATAATTTTTTAGGACATTTCATTTTTAGTTTGACTTCAAATGATGTGCAGCATGTAATTTCAAATGGAAAATTAATCGTTAAAAACAAAACTCTCCAGACGATTGATGAAAATGAAATATTCGATTTTACCCGTGAGCAGGCAGTAAAGCTCTGGGAAAGAATGAGTCGTTAACAATTCTTTTTGGGTTTTTAATTAAAAGATAATTATTTGATGGAACTAAGTGTTTATGAAATAATAGGTTACCTGGCATCCGGGATTATTGCCGTGTCGATGACAATGAGTTCAATCGTGAAATTCAGGTGGATAAACCTGGTCGGTGCTTCAACCTTTGCAACTTACGGAATATTGATCGGAGCTTTACCTGTGGCATTATTAAATGGGTTTATTGTGGCAGTTGATGTGTATTATCTATTGAGAATCTATGGTAAAAAAGAATTGTTTGAAACCCTTGAGGTCAGGAAGGACAACAGGTATCTAATGCGTTTTCTAGAATTCCATGACAAAGAAATCCAGAAGTTTTTTCCCGGATTTGCTTATAAACCGGAAATGAACACCATCAGTTTCTTTGTGCTTCGCAATACAAATATTGCAGGGATATTTCTTGCACACCAAGGAAAAGATGGCTGCCTGAGGGTGGGACTGGATTATGTTGTGCCTGAATACCGTGACTATAAAAACGGTAAGTTTATTTATCACAGCTTAAAAGATGAGTTTGTAAAAGGAGGATTTCAAAAAATTATTTCTCCCGGACTAACATCTAAGCATGTCAGCTATTTAAAGCGCCTGGGTTTTTCCAAAACTAATGCTGATTTATTTGAAAAATCACTCGTAAACAAATAGGATTTAATAGCATGGATATCCTGATAAAAAATTGTGTGATTGTTAACGCTGATCAAAGTTTCAGTGCCGACATCCTCATTTCAAATGGAAAAATAGCAGGGATTGGGACTTCGATTTCTGATGTATCGGCTGAAACAGAAATCATTGATGCAACCAAGAAGTACATTTTTCCAGGCGGTATTGATTCGCATGTACATCTTCATTTGCCCGGCCCGGCGGGTTTTTCATCCGATAATTTTTACACCGGAAGCAGGGCAGCCCTTTATGGAGGAACAACATCATTTCTTGATTTTGTCACGCCACGAAAAGGCCAGAATCTCATTGATGCACTTCACGAACGCAAAAAAGAAGCGGCATCAAGTTTAATAGATTACACTTTTCATGTTAGTCCAATCGAATGGCGTGATTCGATGCCTGAAGAAATTAAAGCTTGTGTTGCCAAAGGAATCACTTCCTTTAAAATTTACATGGCATACCTTGACACCATTGGTCTGAAAGACAAAAATATCCAAAAGGTAATGAAGGCTGTTGCTGATGCGGGAGGAATGATCACTGTGCATTGTGAGCTTGGCGAAGAAGTTGAGCGGCTGAGAAAACAATTTATTGACAGTAATCATACAACTCCAGAATACCATCCGCTATCTCGGCCAAATTATATAGAATCGGAAGCCGTGAAAAAAGCGATTGATTTTGCCGATAAAGCCGGATGCCCGATTTATATTGTTCATGTTTCAACCAAAGAATCATTGGAACATATCAGAAAAGCCCAACAGAAAGACCAAAAAGTTTTTGCAGAAACCTGTCAGCAATATTTGTTGCTTGATGATTCAAAATATTCAGGGGATTTTAAACAGACTGCCCCATTTGTTATTAGTCCACCTCTCAGAAAAAGGGAAGATAATGAAGCACTCTGGCAAGCGCTGGCAGATGGAACCATCCAGACAATCGGAACCGATCATTGTCCGTTTACGCTGGGGCAAAAGAAACATGGAATTCATGATTTCACAAAAATCCCAAATGGTGCAGGAGGCATTGAACACCGAATGGCATTACTTTATACTTACGGTGTTTTAACTGATAGGATTAACTTTAACCGTTTTGTTGACCTAGTTTCAACACGAGCAGCAAAAATCTTTGGTCTTCATCCAAAGAAAGGTGAAATAAAAACAGGTTCGGATGCGGACGTCGTCATCTGGGATCCGGATGTGGAAAATATCATCTCAGCCAAAACACATCATCAAAATTGTGATATTAATATTTACGAGGGGTTTAAGACAATGGGAGAGCCGGAATATGTGATTGTTGGAGGGGATATTGCAATAAGAAATGGGAAGTTTAAGTCAGGCGACTAAAGTCGCCTCTACATGTAACGGCGACTTCAGTCGCCGTATAGAAATAACTAAACTAAAAGATAAACTAATTGGTAAAAACATACTACAAAAACCGTTTACCTCACATTGCCCCAATAGGCGCTGAATTTTTTATCACTTTTCGACTTGCTGATTCTCTACCTGTTTCCGTTGTTCAATCATTAAAGGATGAAATGGATTTTTCGATTCAAAAATTGAAAAAAGAAAAACCAAAAAATTTCAAATACCTGATTAATCAACTTAAACATGATTTTTCGTTTAAATATGATCATTATCTCGACCATAAACCATATGGAAATTGTTACCTCAAAAATGAAAATGTTGCTCAGATAGTAGCTGATAAGATACACAAATTTGATGGTGAATATTATGAACTTGAAGCATTTATTATAATGCCGAATCATGTCCACTTATTATTTGACACTTCACTACAGATGGAAAATGAAGGCATTGATCTTGAATCAAATTATTTTCAGTTGGATAAAATCATGGGAAGGAAAGGTACGTTCTGGATGAAAGACAGTTACGATCATTATATTCGGAATGAAAAAGACTGGGAAAATATTCTTGAATACATCATAAACAATCCGGTTAATGCAGGACTTGTGGATGATTGGAAAGACTGGAAATTTACTTATTGCAGATACTTGTAATGGCGGATTTATCCGCCAGCAAGGCGACTGAAGTCGCCTATACGTGAAGAATTCCCTTCAATGATTTTTCGGAGAACCTGACCGGGACTTTGAAACCTATTAGCAAACATCATTGCAGCAATGATGTAGGGTTTGTAACTGGCTTCTTTGTAAGTAAGTATTCTGTACTTCTCAAACACTTCGGCACTCACCTCCCCTTCTGTACAGGACACACCTGAAATATCCGCCGGCAAGCAGTGCATATACAAAGCATCACCGTTTTTCGTCAAACCCATTTTTTGGGTATCATATTCCCAGTCCTTATGCTCCGCATTTTGAGCCAGGCAGGCTTTTTCAAGGCTTAACAAAGCATTTGCATCTCCATTTTTCAGCAACTCCGTTCGCTGTTGCATAATCTGGAAAGGCGCCCAGCTTTTTGGGTAAACGACATCAGCATCTTTCACGGCTTCGGTCATTGAGTGGCTGATGTTGAATGTTCCGCCACTTTTTTCAGAATTAGTCCTGGCAATGTTAACAATTTCAGGAATCAATTCATATCCTTCAGGATAAGCAAGCTTGATATCCATTCCATATCTCGACATCAACGCAATAATCCCTTGAGGTACTGACAATGGTTTTCCGTAACTCGGAGAATAAGCCCAGCTCATCACGATCTTTTTTCCTTTCAATGATTCCAATGAGCCAAAATATTGCTGGAGATGAAGCAGATCAGCCATAGATTGGGTTGGGTGATCCATATCGCATTGCAAATTCACGATGCCGGGTCGGGTTGGAAGAACTCCTTCTTTAAAGCCTTCATTGAGAGCATCGCCAACCTCCCGCATATATTTGTTGCCCTCTCCCAAAAACATATCATCCCGTATCCCGATTATATCTGTTAAAAACGAAATCATATTGGCTGTTTCTCTTACAGTTTCTCCATGTGCGATCTGCGATTTTTCTTCATCCATATCCTGAACAGCCAACCCCAGTAAATTAGCTGCTGAAGCAAATGAGAAGCGTGTTCGGGTTGATTTATCCCGGAAAATGGATACAGCTAATCCGGAGTCAAATACTTTTGGTGAGATATTTTGCTCCCTGAATTGTTTCAATAAAATCGCCAATTCAAGGATTATCTTTAATTCCATATCACTTTTTTCCCATGTGAGCAGAAAATCTTTTTGGAACAAACTATTTTTAACCTTTTCTTTTTTTTCTATTTGGTTTAACAAGCTCATTATTTCATTTTTTATTATATCATTTTTCCCGACCTGAAGGTCGGGGCAATTGAAACCTTTTGTTCAACTTAGAACTCATATGCAAATGCGGCATAAAATGCCGAAGCTGCAACAAGGTCGTCAACAGGTACTTTTTCGTTGGGTGCATGTGCCAGCACTTCATCACCCGGTCCAAAGCCTATGGTTGGAATCCCATAAATACCATTGATGGTTACACAGTTGGTCGAAAAAGTCCATTTGTCAATTTTTGGTTTTTTGTTAAATAAACTACTGAAAACACTGGTAGCTTTCATAACAGCATCGTGATCTTCAGGCAGTTTCCATGTGGGATAATATTTCTCCATGCCATATTCCAGGCCAGTGTATGCCTCTTCTTTATAATCAAGTACCTTAACTGTGGCGTCCATTCCCTTTATCAGGTCTTCGATTTGTCGGACTGCTAATTCTTTGGTTTCACCCCATGTCAGGCGTCTGTCAAGATGAATCCTCGCATAATCAGAAACGGCACACAAAGAAGGACTATCGGATACGATTTCAGAGATAGTGACACTACCTTTGCCAAGGAACTCATCAAATGCCAGATTCTCATTCAACTTTTCAATTTTAAGTGCCGCTCTCGAAGCCTTGTAAATGGCATTATCACCGCGTTCAGGTGCTGAACCATGTGCCGATACTCCCTGAAATTCGATCTGAATTTCTATCCGGCCACGGTGCCCCCGGTAAATGTTTAGGTTCGTCGGTTCGGTGCTGATGACCAAATCAGGTTTTATACCTTCTTCTTCAATAATATATTTCCAGCATAAGCCATCACAATCCTCTTCCATTACACTACCAACGAACAGGATAGTGAGAGCTTTATCAAAACCGAGTTCTTTTAATATTCTTCCTGCAGTAACAAATACTGCCGGTCCGCCTTTCTGGTCAACCGTTCCTCTTCCATGTACAAAGCCATCCTTAATTTCACCACCAAGCGGATTAAAATCCCACTGATCAAGGTCGCCTAGATCAACCGTATCCATGTGGCCGTCAATAGCCAAAATCCGTTTTCCATTTCCAATTCGTCCAACCACATTACCCAGTCCGTCAATCCGAACTTCATCAAACCCGGCATCTTCCATTTGCTTTTTTAGAACAAGCTGAACCTTTCCTTCCTCTTTACTCAACGATTTGACTTTAACTAAATCAGATAAGTTTTGTGCTGTATAATCCCTGTATTTTTCGGCCGCTTTATTGATTTGATCAAAAAGTTTGCTCATAGTTTTCCTTTCAATCACAAAGTTAAATTTCTAAACGGTTTAAAAATGTAATCATGAAAAATAACTGGACGAAATTTAGGCAATTGGTCTTAATCAGAAACAAACTCCAAAATATCCCCGGGCTGGCAATCCAAAACATTGCATAAAGATTCCAATGTTGAGAAACGGATGGCTTTTGCTTTTCCCTTTTTAAGGATCGACAAGTTTGCCATCGTTATCCCAACTTTCTCTGACAATTCAGTCAGGCTCATTTTCCGTCGCGCCAGCATCACATCCAGGTTTACTACTATTCCCATAGCTACACAGTTAAGTTTTGTTCATCCTGCAATTTGACCCCCATCATAAAAATATGCGACAGCACCCAAAGTAACAGTGCGACAATCAGGATTACACCATGATTGTTGAACTCACCACTGATAACCAAATGTTCAAATTCAATATGTTTGGCAATGAAATAATAAAATAAACGACTGTAAATGATCGTAAAAAACCATAGTGCCAGTAGCCCGTAAGCCATCTTTTTGAGCATTTGAATATTGAATCTTTCGAAGATGAGACCGCGGTAAACATTACCAATGAACCTTTTGAACATCAGAAAGATATATAGAACAATGATTACGACCCCAAACATTACTCCACCAAACCATTTGGCCAGAACCGGATGGGTATTGATAAAATGAATTTTACCGGTTGCTTCAACAAATTCAACTTCCTGGGTTTGGTCATATAAATCGAGTGTTCCTTTCTCAGTATATTTTAACTCTGATGTCAAATTTGTATGTAGTTGCATATTATTGTCAAATAGTTCAAATTGCACTGCAATATTCAATAGAACAGAACCAACGAACACAGCAAAAAACAACCAGAATACAATTTGTGTTAACCAATATATAATCCTGATACTTAAGGGATTTTTTCTCTTTTCCATCTTGCAAGAAATTAATTTGTTAAAAACCAAAGTACATGACCGCAGCTGCCGCATACATAATTTGTTGCAGACTTATTGGCCCAGTCAAGACTGAACAGTGTTAAGCCAACAGTATTCATAAGTGTTTTTCTTGTCCAGAATTCATTGTGTTTGCAAATCGGGCATTCAAGTATAGTACCTGCTACCTTGTGTTTTCCGATGATTCTTTCTCTTGCCATGATTTTTCTATTTTGGGTTAATATATCTTCGGCAAAGATATTATAAATTTATCGTTTATCAAGTATTATTTATTGTTTTTCGATAATTATTTTTCGTTTAACGGAAATACCCAAAATAAGAGCAACAGAGAAATCGTTCCTGATTGATTGTGGTACTAATGAATACTTGAAGAAACATGCAGAGAAATTATGAAGGCTTTGTTAAAAAAACAATTGAAGCCGGCGGGCTAATTTTCTTCCTTTTCGAATTCGATATTGAATTGGAGATTACTATTTAAATCTTTTGATCTCGCCGCTTTTAAGCTTATGCAGGTAGTCTATCAGATCTTTTCTGACCTCCGGAGCAAGAATCAGCAGCCCTAAAATATTCGGGAATCCCATTGCCAAAATCATCATATCCGAAAAATCGATTACCGAACCCAGGTTTGAAGACGCACCTACCACGATAAATCCAAGGAAGATTACAAAATAAGTGTATTTGGCAACGTTTCTGTTCCCAAACAACCTATCAGAAAAACCACCTAAAAGGTAATCAAAGCCTTTTAATCCATAATATGACCAAGAGATCATCGTTGAAAAGGCAAAGAGGAAGATGGCGATAACCAGCACATAGGGAAACCACCAGATCACCTGTTCAAATGCATTTGAAGTCAACTGAGCCCCTTCCAGACCCAGTGGATTGTCATAGGTTCCGGTGAATATCAGGACAAGGGCAGTCATCGTACAAATGATCACAGTATCTACGAAAGGCTCTAATAAAGCCACAAATCCTTCAGTAATTGGTTTATCAGTTTTTACTGCGGAGTGTGCAATTGCAGCAGATCCAACACCGGCTTCATTGGAAAAAGCAGCACGTTGAAAACCCACAATCAAAACACCAATAATTCCGCCTTTCAGCGCATCTGAAGAGAAAGCTCCATCCCAGATAAGACGAAATGCTTCTCCGGTATGCTGAATATTCATGGCAATGATTATCAGGGCTGTTCCCACATAAATTATTGCCATGATTGGAACAACTTTGTCAGTAACCCTGGCAATACTTTTAATGCCTCCAATAATTACAACACCAACTAATATGGCAAGGATAATCCCGAACCAGGCACCGTAGTCACCAATAGTTGGCATAATGTAAGCCAATTGAGAAAAGGCCTGGTTTGCCTGGAACATATTGCCACCACCAAATGAACCCCCTATTACCAAGATAGCAAATAATCCGGCGAGGATAACGCCAAGCCATTTCATGTTTCGTTTTTTCAAACCATCGCGCAGATAGTACATAGGCCCTCCGGAAACAATACCATCTATATCAATTTTCCGATATTTTACTCCTAACGTACACTCAGTAAATTTTGACGACATACCCAGTAAACCTGCAATGATCATCCAAAATGTCGCTCCTGGTCCACCGATCGAAATCGCAATGGCAACACCGGCGATGTTACCTAATCCAACTGTTGCTGAAAGTGCTGTTGTAAGCGCCTGAAAATGTGACACCTCACCGGGATCATCAGGATCATCATATTTGCCCTGTACAAGTTGAATGGCATGCTTAAATCCACGGATATTGACGAACCGCATGATAATGGTAAAGGTTATCGCACCAAAAATCAGCCAGATTACAATAAAAGGAACGTTTGATGTTAATGGTTGACCGGCGTCATCCAGAACGGGCTGACCATCTTCAGCATAAATTACCGGATCATGCATGCCTACTGCCGCAAATGGATCCCAGAATAAGACCGAAGACAACCAATCAACAACAGGTTTGAATGCACCATCAATCCGCTCGCTGAGTGTCACCTCATTTTTATCAGGGCTACTCTGTTGAGATTGAAATTGCTCATTAGTAGGCCTGATTGTATCTTGTGCTTCAAGAGATGCAGTGGAAAAAACAAATAATAAAAAAATGGAAACTATTATACTTTTAATCATCCTAAAATTTTTCTTTGTTGGTTTCTGTATTTAGCGGCCCGAAAATTACTAAAAGAATCCGTTCATCCAAAATGGTTTAACTGATCTTTGTTATTTTTGTAAGTAGCTGAATATCGTTTCAACAACAAATCTGTTTAAAATAATTGCTGAATGCTGAAAAAACTGAGACAACTGTTTCGGGCATTTTTTACCTTAAACAAAGGTGAGCAAAGAGCTATTATAATTGTCTTGTTTTTGGTGTTACTGGTTACTTTAGTAAATTTAATGCTCCCAGGATTTATTCCTCGCTCAACAACCGATTTCAGTAAGTTTATATCTGATATTGAAGTGTTCAGGCAGGAGCAGCAATCAATTTTTGATTCTGTTCAGATAGAACGATTACAGAGTCGGGGAGAATTAGACCTGGTGCTTGCCCGGCAAAAATTAAGGCCATTTAAATTTGATCCGAATGATTTACCTGAAGAATTATGGAAACAGCTCGGACTAACTGCGAAACAAATTAAAGTGATTAAAAATTATGAATCCAAAGGAGGCTCCTTCATAAGAAAGGAAGACTTCAAAAGGATATATTGTATATCTGATGCTGAATACCAGGTACTGGAACCATACATCAAAATAAAGTCGCGATTTAAAACAATGACTGACAGCCCATTGGAGGAGACGCGGATACGAGCTTACAAATCGAGGAGAAAAAAACCGGTTTATAAAATTGTTGAACTTAATACGTCCGATACTTCTGAACTGGTGAACAGTTTAAACTTGCCCTTATGGTTGGCTAAAAGGTTAATAAACTACCGTGAATTGCTGGGAGGTTATTCGTATGCAAATCAATTATCGGAAGTTTACGGATTCGACAGCAACAGGATGAAAATTGTTCACAATTATGTTGTAGTTGACCCCACCCAAGTCAGGAAATTAGATTTAAACCAAAGCAGCTTTAAAGAATTGTTGAGGCATCCGTATATTTCATACGAAATCACAAAAGAAATTGTAAACTACCGGTTTGAAAGGGGCGGATTCAGTTCATTAGATGAGCTGGTTGATCATGAACTGATCTCTGAATCACTGTTTATAAAATTAAAGCCCTATCTGAGCATTGACGAGCCCAATTAACGTTTGATGCACAATTATGCAATCTTTGGTTATCGACAATTTCCTTATCATTGCTGGCTCAAAGTTTGGAGTTTGGAGTTTGGAGTCTGGAGTTTGGAGTTTGGAGTCTGGAGTTTGGAATTCATGGAGTTGAAGATAAAGAATAGAAGACTGAGGATCTTTTACAACATTACAACACGATTCATTCAATATTAATATGAGCGGCATTACAGGAACATTTAAAAAATTTCCGCGAACCTTTTGGGTTGCAAACACCCTTGAACTATTTGAACGCTGGGCCTACTACGGAATGTTTGCGCTAATTTCAGTTTACCTGACCGACCCTGTTTCGGTTGGGGGACTAGGTTTTACTCAAGGGCAAAGGGGTGTTATGCAGGCTGTTGCTACAGGCATGTTGTATCTGTTGCCCATCCTGGGTGGTGCAATCGCCGACCGTTTTGGCTATCGAAAAGTCCTTTTGGGAGCATTTGTCACACTCGCAGCTGGTTATTTTGCTATGGGACAAACCAGCACGTATGGAACAGTATTTATTGCATTTCTGTTTGTAGCATTAGGCGGAGCATTCTTCAAACCTGTAATTGTGGCCTCAGTTTCAAAAACAACAACAAAAGATACTGATACGCTGGGCTTTGGTATTTTTTATATGATCGTAAATATTGGCGGGTTTATTGGCCCTTTTGTGGCTTCAAAACTACGTGATATATCATGGACTTATGTATTTACGATGAGTGCAGTAGTGATCTTGTTCAACATAATACTGCTTCTGTTTTATAAAGAGCCAAAGCGAGAAAAAAGAGATCCTGAAAAACTAAGTATTTCACTACAAAAAATACTCTCAAATACACTAACTGTCCTTAAAGATTTCAAATTCGTTATTTTTCTGCTGATCATCACCGGAATGTGGATGATGTATATGCAGCTGTTTTTTACACTGCCGGTGTACATCACAGAGTGGGTTGACACTTCCGACCTTTTCAATTCTTCATCAATTATTGCAGCAATATTCGGCACAATTGACAATGGAAAAGGAATAATCAGGCCTGAAATGATCCTCAATATTCCTGCATTAACTATTATCATTTTCCAGGTTTTTATGTCAAATCGACTGAATAACATCCATCCGGTGAAGTCCATAATTGTGGGCATTATAGTCATTGCCATTGGATTTAGCATTTTTACATACTCCACCTGGGGAAAATACCTCGTTGTGGGAATCGTAATTCTTGCGTTTGGGGAGATGGCAAGTTCACCAAGGATACAGGAATACATCAGCCGCATCGCACCAAAAGACAAAATAGCATTGTACATGGGTTACAGCTTTTTACCCCTTGCCGGAGGCAATATATTTGGCGGGCTTCTCTCGGGTTCATTATACGGTAGCTTGTCGGACAAATATGGCTTTCTGAAGGATTATATCCTGACAAATGAAATAGCTGTAAATGGTGATTTAGCAACCATTGACGGAGCACTATTGTTTACCCAGGTACAAACTCAACTCGGTTTGACATCTGAAGAGTTGACACAAATTTTATATACCCAATACAATCCGGGAGTGATCTGGTTAATGTTTGCAGCAATAGGTGCTACAACCTCAATACTTCTTCTCATATACAATCTGACCCTTATTAAAAAGTGAAACCATTACAGGGATTTGACCCGCTTTCATTTTTAGTATTTCCATAAAAAAAGTATAACTTTGAAATGAGATTTTTTCAAAACCTCAAAAACCTGTCATTCTGAACGAAGTGAAGAATCCTTACGTTCTGATTATTAACTATATAAAGATCCTTCATTTCGTTCAGGATGACAAAAGCAGGTGTTTTGAAGAGGTCTCAAAATGCAAATCGGATTTCAAAACATTTACGTTCAGGTTTTTATAATTTTAAGAGGGTTTTATTTTTCAGGTAATGCGATTGATACTTTTACAACTGGTCTTCATCATGTATGCTTTTGTTGTTCAAGCACAGCAAAAACAAAATGTTGCAGACTATAACAAAGGCAAGAGTGGGAACATGTCGGTTCAATCTATGATATCACTTAGTTCCCTGAATGATTTCGCAAAAAGTTCGATCCTGGAAGAAGGGTTTGATGAAGAATGGCTGCCTGAAAACTGGACGAAAATTGATTTTCACCCAACACATAACTGGGAGCAAAGCAATCCTGGATTTCCTGAGTTAAACTTTAATAATATCGACCCGAACAGTCAATATTCAGCTTTGGTGCCATCTCTCGCTGAAAATCAGGATGAATGGTTGATCACGCCTCAAATAGTTGTAGCAGAAACTCCTGCAAGGTTGAGCTGGTATGCCGGTGTAAGTGGACCATGGCTTTACCTTGCTACACTACGTTGTCTTATTTCAACTGATAATGGATCAAACTGGACTGAACTTTGGAATGCCGTTGATCATATTAGTTCTAACGATGAATGGATGTGGCATGAAATCGAAATTAATTTAGATGATTTTGCTGGCACCCCTTTTCATATTGCCTGGAATTACGTTGGCATTGATGGTGATCTTGCCGGTATTGATGGTGTAACCATCAGGACAGGAGAAGATTATATTTACATTACTGATTTTGAAGAGTATATATCAGGCGATATGGTTGCCCTGAATGACACAACAGGATTCTGGACAACCTGGAATAACCAGCCCGGAAGCTTTGAAGATGCTTTTATTATTGATACTCATGCACATAGTCCGACAAATGCAGTGGAAGTGACTGATTCGAACAATCTTATTTTGAGGTTTGGCGAAAGATCAACAGAAATTTATAAAGTCAGTGCCAGGTATTTTATTGAAAATGGAAATAGCGCATTTTTCAATGTTCAGCATTTTGAACAACCGGGCATTGAGGAGGCTTTTTCGGTTCTATTTGAATCTTCGGGAGCAGGATATATCAATGCCGGGGCAGATAGTGTAAAAACTTTTAGCTATTCAAATGATGCCTGGTTTTTGTTAACTACATACATAGACCTGGATAACGACTGGACCGAATTTTATATTGACAACAACCTGGTTTTTGAGTGGCCATTTCATTATCAATCAAACCATGATTTCGGAACATTGCAATTGGGATGCATTAATTTCAAAACAACAAACCCACAAAGTGATTCATCCGGGTATTATTTTGACGATGTAGAAGTAATTAAAAAGCATGGATCACTACAGCCTTTACTTTTTATCTCCGATACAGTGGTTTCAATAGCATTAAGTGATGAAGAAACCTATAACGATACATTAACAATTGGAAATCTCGGAATAAAAGACCTGAAATATCAAAATGTGATTACTTATCCAAAGGAAGATGAAATTCCGGGCTTAAAATTAAATGATACTGATCAAAATAATTCATCACAGTTCAGTCGAACCATTGATGATTTGGTTTTAAATTATGATGGAGACAATGATTCGGCAATGGGCAACGATACGACTGATTACGAATGGCAAATAGCGGCGATGTTTCCTGCTGAGTTGGTCAAACCATTGATCGGTATGGAAATATATAAGGTTGATATTTTTATTAATGACCTGCCAACCGAAAGCACGATCCGGATTTTTAAAATGGGATCGTTAATTACCGGCCAACCGGGCGAACTTATTTACGAGCAGGATTTTACTGCAAACCCAGAATCATGGAACTCAGTGGTTCTTGATTCGTCAATTTACATTAGCGGACATGATATTTGGGTAGGTTGTTGGCTAAAAGGTAACCAGGGAACCTTTGTACCGGGTGTAGATGCCGGGCCAGCCGATAGCAATGGCGACTGGATTTCATACGGAGGAAAATGGGAACATTTATCTGACGTACCCGAATTAAATTTTAACTGGAATATCAGGGCTTATCTGAATAAGGATCCTGTTACTCAATGGCTTTCAATTGATAATACTGAAGGAGTTGTTAAAGAATTTGAATATACAGATGTGATCAGCAACATAGATGGATCTGAACTTAATATTGGCAATTATACCTGTAAAGTATTGGTTAGGAATAACGACCCTGAAAATGAAGAACAAGCTGTAACATTTTACCTCAACATCACCAACAGCGTTAACAACAACGATTTAAAAATAACAACCCTGGTTTATCCAAACCCTGCTACAGGTTTAATCTTTATCGAATCGAATGCCATTATCGATGAGGTTACTTTGGTGGATATTAACGGAAGGAAAAGATTCAGTGAAAAAGTAAATGAAAACAAAACAGCTATCAATTCAGCAAGTTTTTCATCTGGTATTTATGTGCTTCACATTAAAACTAAAACCAGCGGAAGCGCCATAAAAATTATAATCGAATGATCTTTATTAAGATAAAATGATCGGATCGTTGAATAGAAATTCGAAAGGCAAAAATCCAATTCATTGATTTAGAACCGTTATTTTATGAACAATAATTTAATCCGGTTTTATTCATTTTAACAATCTGAATAAAGAGATTTATATACTTTTACCTGAAACATAAAATTGTTAGATTTGCATGGAAGTTAGGTTCCTTTTTTTTCCAGATCACACAGTTTTATCCAATTGATAGATAACTAACCTAAATATTTAATTAAAAATTCAGTTATGAGAAATTTTACACTTTTATTTTTATTCTTATTCTTATCATGGGCAGCCATTGGGCAAAGTGGCTGGACCCAGGTTGATTCAGGATTGCCAACAGGAAAAGGCATTGGTCAGATTTCTGTAGGAATAGATGACAACACTGCCCTTTGGGGTTTGCCTGTCAATAATGATGGTTCAATTCATGACGCTTTTACACGATCAACCGATGGTGGAAACACATGGGAAGCCGGAACATTTAACGCAGGTGATGGCCTTTCACAACTTTTTGCCATTGATGCAGACGTTTGCTGGGCCGCATTTAATACCGGTTCAACCCAGGGATTGTATAAAACAGAAGATGGCGGTGCCACCTGGGTAAAGAAAGGTGGTGTATATGGCGCAAGTTCATTTGTCAATGTATTGCATTTCTTTGACAATATGAATGGTTTTGCACAGGGTGATGCCGTTGATGGATATTTTGAGCTATACACAACTACTGATGGTGGCGAAAACTGGACACGTGTACCCGAAGCCAACATTCCTCCGCAAATAGAAAGTGATGAATGGGGAATCACCGGCAATTATTGTGCTGTTGGTGACCACATCTGGTACGGTACAAATAAAGGAAGGATCTTTCGGTCGACCGATAAAGGATATAACTGGGATGTTTCAGTTACTACACTGATGGATGGTGACAACCCGGCAACAGTTAACAGTTTAATGTATGACGAATTAAATGGAATTGCTTTTAAGTCATACCTGAACCTCGGCTTTGAAGAACAGTTTAATGTTACAACCGATGGTGGCGCGACATGGACTGATTTATTTCCTGCCGGTACAAATTATGCACGGTACTTATATCATGTTCCCGGAACTGATAACACTGTAATTGGTTCAGCAGGTACACCGAGTACCAGTGGCATGGGCATTTCAATCAGTACCGATGGCGGTGCAAGCTGGGAGGTGATTTCCGAAGGATACTCATTCCTTGCATCAGCGTGGTTAGACCTCGAAACAGGATGGTGTGGCACAGAAACTACTTTCAACAGAAGTGTTGGTGGTGTGTACATTTTCGGTAACCCACCCGCTCCATCAGGCCTTGATGCTACAGTTGATGTGTTGGATGTTTTACTTACCTGGAATGGCCCCGCTGCAAGTAGCTTTACTGATGATTTCGAATCACACGAAGATTTCGCCCTGGATTTTACCCCATGGACTAATATAGATGTTGACGGTAGTGAAACATATGGAATGGAATCGATTGACTGGCCTAACGAATATGCTCCGCAGGCATTCATAATTTTCAATCCTTCAATGACCACACCTGCAGTTGAGGATATTGTTCCACATTCAGGTGATAAATTAGCCGCCTGCTTTGCAGCGGTACCATCACCAACCAATGACGATTGGCTAATTTCGCCCCAGGTGATGGTTGAAACCGGATCTGAGGTTTCTTTCTGGGCAAAATCATATACTGATGACTATGGACTTGAACGTTTTAATGTTGGTGTATCGACAACCGATACTGATCCTGGAAGCTTTACAATAATTTCAGCAGCACCATATCTGGAAGCACCCGTTGAAGATTGGACTGAATATACATTCAGCCTTGCTGATTATGAAGGAGAAGTAGTATATGTTGCTATTCAATGTGTTTCGAATGATGCATTTATTTTGTTAATTGATGATTTTGCGATTGGTACAGCGAAAGCCAGCTTTGTTCACAACGAAAATACAGCTGTTGTTGGATCAGCTGTCAGGGATTTTTCATTTACAGAAAAACATGAACAACCAGAAAATGTAGCTGTCACTTCAGTAAGAAGCACCTCATCGCTTGAACTGTTAGGCTATAACGTTTATCGCGACGGCTCTAAAATCAATTCTGAGGTTGTTGAAGTTGAAGAATATACTGATACAGATTTACCGATTGGATCCGTTGAGTATTATGTAACAGCAGTTTATGATGGTGGTGAATCTGATCCTTCAGATACTGCATTTGTGATCATCACAGATATTTACGACAATACGGAAAATACACTCAAATTGTATCCAAATCCTGCTTATGATGTACTAACAATTGAATCATCACAAAACATTCAGGTAATTACAATTACCAATTCAGTAGGACAAATGGTTTTCCGTAATCAAATTGATGCCGGAAGAACAAGGCTCAATGTCAGCGAATACCATAGTGGCGTTTATTTTGTTCAGATTGAAACAGATAACGGCACCACAACACAAAAGATCATTATTGAATAATTGATCCTTATCATTTATAAAAGCCTCGCTTCGTTAAGGAACGGGGCTTTTATTTTTTAGAACATTCAGACATGAATACCAATTCACATAAACTTTTTAAAGACATGCAATTGCATGAAACTTACGAAAAAGTATATAAACCTATTATTATCGCTGATCAGATTAGGACGCCAGAAAACATGGGATCTATATTGCGTCTTGCAGGAAATATTGGCGCCGGTAAAACCCTGTTTGTTTCAAATGTTGCCCACACTTTTAAGAATTACAAGATCAGTAAAACAGCATCAGGAGCCACAAATAAAGTGGATTGGAAAATTATTAAAAAAGAAGATCTCACAAATTATTTACCAGAAGACTACAATATCGTTGCTTTAGAAACCACAATTGACGCAGAAGATATTTATCAATTTCAATTTCCTGAAAAAATAGCGTTTATCATTGGAAACGAAGTTGCCGGCATCTCCGAGGATTTGCTGAATCTCGCCCACCATAAAGTACTTATTCCAATACCGGGACCCATTTCATCACTTAATGTTTCCCATGCACTTTCCATTGCCTTGTTTGAATGGTTGAGGCAGATGGCTAAATAAAGTTTAGCTGTCATTTCGAAACTAACCCTGTTTTAAGCGTCCACGCTTAAAAAATGAATTACCTATCCTCATCTTTATTGCTCTTCCAGATTTGCAATCTGGAAGCTGAGTGACCAGGATTTGAAATCCAATTATTAATCTGATATTTCGTAACATACGCTAACTGTATTTTAAGCCCGTCTCACTGTCTGGCAGGAAACTTCGCTTAATTGAAGCTAGTGCGCAGATTTTCCGCGTGCATATTTCATATTTCTCATATTTCTTCTCTGTCACACGCAGAATGCGCGCACCAGTAACTCCTCACTATCCTTAACTGTTTTAAGCGTCCACGCTTAAAAAATGAATTACCTAACCTAATCTTCAAGCGAAGACGCTTGAAGCAGAGTATTGAATTTTCCTACCTTTACACGCTCATAAAAAAAACATTAAAATAATCTCATTGTAATGGAAAAAGTAAAGCAGTATATCGAAGAAAACAAAAGTAGGTTTTTAGAAGAATTATTCGAACTAATCCGGATCCCATCCATCAGTTCATTATCCGACCACAAAGACGATATGGTCCGTACAGCCGAAAAATATAAAGAGCATTTTTTAAAGGCCGGTTGCGACAAATCCGAAGTTATGCGAACCGCCGGAAACCCTGTTGTTTATGCAGAAAAGATTATTGATAAATCCTTGCCTACCGTGCTGGTTTATGCACACTACGATGTGATGCCGGTTGACCCTTTGGATTTATGGACTTCACCACCTTTTGAGCCGGAGATAAGGGATGGTAAAATTTATGCGCGTGGCGCCGATGATGATAAGGGACAGGGTTTTATGCATGTAAAAGCTTTTGAAGCACTCGTTGAAAATGACAAACTGCCTGTTAATGTTAAATTTATGATTGAAGGAGAAGAGGAAATTGGCTCGGTTAACCTCGGACCATTCTGTGATGAGCATAAAGATTTGTTGAAAGCTGATATCATTCTTGTTTCAGACACCGGAATGATCGCAGAAGATATTCCTGCCATTACTACCGGATTGCGTGGATTAGCATACTGGCAGGTGGAAGTAACCGGTCCGAACCGGGATCTACATTCAGGCCTTTTTGGCGGTGCTGTTGCCAACCCGATTAACGTGCTGGCCAAAATGATAGCCCACATGACTGATGAGAACAACAAAGTTGTGATGCCCGGATTTTATGACGATGTACTGGAAGCATCAGATAAAGAAAGGGAACTGTTGAATATGGCTCCTTTTGACAAAGAAGAATACAAAAAAGCATTGGATGTTGAAGAGTTGGATGGAGAAACCGGTTATACAACCATCGAACGGACAGGTATTCGCCCATCATTTGATGTATGTGGTATCTGGGGTGGCTACACCGGAGAAGGCGCCAAAACTGTTTTGCCTTCAAAAGCTTATGCCAAAATATCTTCAAGGCTGGTACCAAACCAGAATCATGAAAAAATCGCCAAAATGTTCGAAGAGTATTTTGTGAGCATCGCACCAAAATCAGTAAAAGTTAAGGTTGAGTCATTACATGGTGGCCAGGCTTATGTGTGCCCGATAGATCTGCCGGCTTATAAAGCGGCAGAAAAAGCGCTTGAGAAATTATACAAGCGTACGCCTGTTCCTGTTCGCAGTGGTGGAAGTATCCCAATTATTTCAACTTTTGAAGAAAAGCTGGGAACCAAATCATTGTTGATGGGCTTTGGATTAGAATCAGATGCTATTCACTCGCCCAACGAAAATTACCCACTCAATAATTTCTACTCTGGCATAGAGGCAATAACTAACTTTTACCAGTTTTTTGCTGAGGAGATGAAGTAAGAGTCTTATTAAAAAGTCTCCCTGCGCCCCGGTTGGTGTCTTCACCGACCGGATTTATTAAAACAAAATTCACACAATTAGTTCATTGATCATTGGTGCAGACACCAACGATGGTAGCAGGTTTCTATCTCCCCGGTTGGTGTCTTTACCGACCGGAACCATTTAAACCCAATTCAGTCTTCAGCCCCCCGGTTGGTGTCTTCACCGACCGGAACCATTTAAACCCAATTCACACAATTAGTTTATTGAGTGTTAGGTGAGGACACCAACGATGGTAACAGGTTTCTATCAAAATAAAAATTCCAGAAGTCCGCAACTTTGAGGCTGCGGACTTTTTATATTCGCTTAAATCACAGAACATGAGGAAAAGTAACTGGTATTATACCGATTATCAATTAAAATGTAACTTTTGTTCGCTGCGCTTTAAAAGCCACTTTAATTGTATATCGGTATTAACCATTGTAAATTTCAAAATGCTTTTACGGCGCATTTTGAAATACAATTGGTATTATTTAGAAGTTTAATTTTGCAGGCCGTAATTGCACGGTATGAAAAAAGTAATTTCTTTTTCAATATTGTTAATTTTCAGTCTTACTGTATTTGCTCAACTTGATGCAGGACAGGATACAACGATTTGTAATGGAGAAACCATTCAATTGAATGCTTCAGGAGCCTCGAACTATTACTGGACTTCCATCCCACCCGATCCAACTTTAAGCGATCCTTATATCCCAAACCCAACAGTTCAGCCGGATACAACCACAATGTATATTGTATCGTCACAGGATACAGGCATTAACCTGGTGCCCAACGGTGATTTTGAGTTGGGTAATGTTGACTTTACCAGCGAATATATTTACAACCCGGTGAGTCTTTGGAATCCGGGTACCTACGCTGCCGTCAGCGATGCAAATACGGTTCACCAAAACTTTTTCTGTGATAATGACCATACATCAGGCAACGGACTGATGATGTGCGCGAACGGGGCAATCACACCCAATGTTATCGTGTGGAGTGTAACCATTGACAGCATTAACCCCAATACGGAATACCAGCTTTCGACATGGGTATCAAGTCTCTCCCCTATAATTGTGGCAGTTTTACAGTTTAAGATCAATGGAATACAGGTGGGACAACCTTTAACGTCATATCTATTTACATGCGTCTGGAAACAGTTTTCTGAAACCTGGGATTCAGGCAACGATACGGTAGCTACCATCACCATCATCAACCAGACTACGGCAGACAACCTCAATGACTTTGCGCTGGATGATATTTCATTTGCCAATATCGTTTATTTATACGATACTGTTATCGTTAATGTGATCGACCCTCCTACTTCAACTTTCAGTATTCCTGAGTCCATATGTTCAGCTGATACAACCCTGATCCAGTATACCGGAAATGGAGCCGATACAGCAACATATCACTGGGACTTTGATGGAGGAAACATCATTAATGGAAATGGTCAGGGTCCCTTTGAGGTTCAATGGGAAACGCCCGGAAGCAAACAAGTTACCCTTTGGGTTGAAGATGCCTGCAATTCAGATACGACCACTCAAATAATTACAGTCAATCAAAGTCCATCGGCCGGACTTACTGCAAATGCTACTTCTATTCCTTTCGGGACATTTACTTACCTTCACGGTGAAATGTCAGGAGATCCGGGACCGTTTCAGTTTAACTGGCAACCGAGCACCCTGCTTCTTAATCCGGAGAGCCTTGACCCCCAAACCGTTAACCTGGTAAATTCAACCGAATATATTTTTACGGTTTCTGACGAAAGCAGCTCTTGCCAGGCATCTGATACCATCTTTATCGAAGTTACCGGTGGTGCACTAAGCATTCTATCCCTAACAGCAACTCCTGATACAATTTGTGAAGGCGATTCATCTTTTATTCAGGTAGAAGTTTCAGGTGGCTCAGGTAATTATACAGCAACATGGACATCAGACCCGCCCGGTTTTGAGCATACCGGCCCTGATCTTGAAATAACAGTAATCCCGGATGAGACAACAACTTATTATGTGAGCGTAAATGATGGCTTTAACACAACACCCACAAGCCAGGCAGAAGTGTTTGTTCATCCCTTGACGACAATCACCACGGAGCCATCTGATCAGCAGGTATTAACGGATGGTTCCGCTATTTTTGAGGTGTTGGCTGAGCATGTTCAGCATTTTCAGTGGCAGGTAAGCAAAGACAATGGAGTCAGCTGGCAGGACATTGATGAGGATGGGAATTTTACAGGCACCAATACCGGAACCTTAACCATTACAACTGCCGGTGATGAAATGGATGGTTGGTTATTCAGGTGTTTGTTATCCGGCAAATGTACTCTTGTAATTTCTACAGAGGCATTGCTCAGCATTGTCAGCGCACCGGCGATTTTAAATGAACTAAGCAATGCCGAAACTTGCATGAATGATGAAGTATTAATATCCTACAATGTTGCTAATTTCATCGATATTACCAACATGGAATTGGTTCTTCAATATGACGAACAATTTTTATCATTCACTGGCCTATCGGATATTTCGGCAGATTTGACACAAAATATCGACGTAACCGATATGGATGGCCGGATAACAATTCAATGGAGTTCTATTAATCCTGTAACAATTGAAAATGGTTTGGCTTTTAAAATAGGGTTCATTGGACTAAACAGCGGCATAACACAATTAATCTGGAATAATCAACTTTGTGTTGTTATCAATGTTTATGGCTATTCGCCGGAACTTGTTTTTACCGGAAGCGAAATAACCATTAAACCCCTTGCAGCAGCTCCTGAAGCCGCCTTTGCTGAACCCGATTCGGTGAACATTCTCGATCAAATTGATATTAAACTCTGGGCTGATGGTGGTTCAGGCGATCAATTGCAATGGCTTACTGAAAATTGTGAGGGGGAAATTATTGGGGAGGGAAACCCTCTGATTGTTAATAGACCCGAACAAACAACTACATATTTTGTACGATGGGTAAATGGTTGTGGGTTTAGCACATGCCAAAATGTTTCAGTAATTGTTGAAGGTGAGTTTGATATTTATGCTCCCAGTGCCTTTTCACCAAATGGTGATGGATTGAATGATGAGTTCACGCTGGTTAGTCCCGCTGACCTGCCTTATTTCAGGCTTCAGGTATTCGATCGCTGGGGGAAACAAATATTTGAATCCGAAGATATTTTTCAGGGTTGGGATGGTACTTACAAGGGTAAAAACAGCCCGGTGGGAACTTATGTTTGGAAAGCCGTTTACCGATTACAGCGCGAAGGACCCGGCAGCGAAGAAAAGGTACAGACCGGAACCGTGGTTATAATCAGGTAGTAATCCTATTTTTAATTTAAAAGGTGCTAATTTCAACATGACTGAATGGTGGTTGTCCTCGGTTGGTGTCTCCACCGACCGGATTTATGAAAGCACAATTAATACAATCAGTTTTTTCTCGTTGGTGAAGACACCAACGATGGTAAGGGTTTTTGCTTGTTAGCTTTTCCAAAGTTCGGAACTTTGGAAAAGTTTAATCTTTTTTTCGGAAACCCTTTTTGCGGTCATCCCTATTACCTCCTGGTCTGGATGGGCGATCTCCATACTTTCTTTTTGAGTTGTCTCTCTTAAAGTCTTTCTTGTGATCTTTCCTGAAGTCCTTCTTGAAATCTTTTTTAAAATCTTTCTTGTAACCGGGCTTATCGTCATACTGATCCCTCTTGCTGCCTTCGTACAACTCAAATTTAATAAACTTCGCTTCAATAGGCCCATTGTACAAAGGTATCCTCTCTGATGGCCTCAAACCGATAAACCTGGCAGCATCATAATTTGCACTGATAACCCACGCCTCAAATCCGGAAAAATTTTGTTTTAATACATCGCCAATACCTTTATAAAGGTTAATGATCTCTCCTTTTTCTTCAAGCCGTTTCCCGTAAGGCGGATTAAAAACCAGTATCCCTTTTTTTTCTTCAGGTTTAATACTGTCGAAATACCTTACTTTCACCTCAACATCTTTGTGCAGGCCAGTATTTTTCAGGTTCCTTTTGGTAATGCCAATGGCTTTCTCTGAACGGTCGGATGCAATAATGCGGCAATCCAGTTCACCCATTTGCATATCGGCCTCTTCCTTTACTTTCTCCCAGAGTTCCCGGTCAAAGTCAGCCCAGTTCATAAAAGCAAAATGTTTTCGATAATACCCTGCCGGGATGTTCATGGCCTGAAATGCAGCTTCAATGGGAATGGTTCCCGATCCGCACATCGGATCATAAAAATCCTTGTCCCCTTTCCAGCCGGTTAATTTTACCATTCCGGCAGCAAGCACTTCGTTGATAGGCGCCTTATCGGCAGCAATGCGATATCCCCTACGGTGAAGCGACTCTCCTGAACTATCCAGTGAGATCGTACATTTGTCGTGACTGATGTGAACATCTACAAAAATGTCAGCATTCTCTTTGCCAACCCAGGGGCGTTTACTGGTCTTTTCCCTGAACCGGTCAACTATAGCATCTTTAGTCCGTAAAGCCGCATAATGGGAGTGCGTAAGTTCAGAATGAAACAAATTGCCATTCACAATGAAGGTCTGATCAAGATTGAAAATCTCAGTCCAGTCAATTTTCTTTGCTTTGTTGTACAACTGGTTCTGGTCTTTCACCTCAAACACGCCAACTGGTTTTAATATGCGCAATGCAGTCCTGCACAGGTAATTCGCTTTGAACATGGTTGTTACATCCCCTCTGAATGTGACTCCTCTCTTAATGACTTCAACATCAGTTGCTCCAATTTCTCTTAATTCATTAGCCAGTATCTCTTCCAGTCCGGCAAATGTTTTCGCAGTAAAATCCATACCCATTTTATATTGCTTCGTTAAAGCCATAAAGGCCACAAAATTAACTAATTTCGTGATGGATTTTCAACCTCATGAATATTGAATCACAATAATTCAGCAAACAACAAAAGCGCATTTATAAGGTTGTTTGAGAACTTTATTTCACAAGCACCTTCCCACTCTCAATAACTCCATCCTTCCCAATCACCCTCACAACATATAATCCTTTCACCCAACCGATAGTATTAATCTCAATTTCAGTTTGCCCTTTTGGAACCTGCATTTCTTCCACCTTCCTGCCAAACAAATCATAAACCTTAATACTACATCCCCCAACTTTAAACTTCCCCGAAAGCTTTCGGGGTTGGACTTTAAACTTGTCTTTAGCCGGATTTGGGTAAATAAGTATTTTATTTTCAATTTCATTTTTTTCTCTGTAAATCTCCCTCACCCCCACTATTATCCCGCAATCATCCAGCAAAATAGTATCCGAAATTAT